>NZ_JBVVXU010000029.1:0-33504 GCF_055902035.1 Leisingera sp. SA215
CTTTTTCACCCAAGCGCTGTCGGAGCGCGATCCTGAACTTTATGCCTCGATCACAGCCGAGCTGGGCCGCCAGCGCGACGAGATCGAGCTGATTGCCTCCGAGAACATCGTCTCGGCCGCGGTGATGGAAGCGCAAGGCTCCGTCCTCACCAACAAATACGCCGAAGGCTACCCGGGCCGCCGCTACTATGGCGGCTGCCAGTATGTCGACGTCGCCGAAAACCTGGCCATCGACCGCGCCAAGCAGCTGTTCGGCTGCGAATATGCCAATGTGCAGCCGAACTCCGGCAGCCAGGCGAACCAGGGTGTGTTCCAGGCGCTGATCCAGCCCGGCGACACCATTCTGGGCATGGATCTGGCCTCCGGCGGCCACCTGACCCATGGCGCCCGCCCGAACCAGTCGGGCAAGTGGTTCAACGCGGTTCACTATGGTGTGCGCGAAAGCGACAACCTGATCGACTACGATCAGATCCAGGCTCTCGCAACCGAGCACCAGCCCAAATTGATCATCGCCGGCGGCTCCGCCATCCCGCGCCAGATCGACTTTGCCAAATTCCGCGAAATCGCCGACAGCGTCGGCGCCTATTTCATGGTCGACATGGCCCATATCGCGGGTCTGATCGCTGCCGGTGAGCACCCCTCGCCGTTCCCGCACGCGCATGTGGCCACCACCACCACCCACAAGACCCTGCGCGGCCCGCGCGGCGGCATGATCGTGACCAATGACGAGGGCATAGCCAAGAAGGTGAATTCGGCGATCTTCCCCGGCATCCAGGGCGGCCCGCTGATGCATGTGATCGCCGGCAAGGCGGCGGCCTTCGGCGAGGCGCTGAAGCCGGAGTTCAAGGCCTACCAGAAGCAGGTCCGCGCCAACGCGGCGGCACTGGCGGACCAGCTGATCCAGGGCGGGCTGGACATTGTCACCGGCGGCACCGACACCCATGTCATGCTGGTCGACCTGCGCCCCAAAGGCGTCACCGGCAATATCGCCGACAAGGCGCTGGGACGGGCCCATATCACCACCAACAAGAACGGCATCCCGTTCGACCCGGAAAAGCCCACCGTGACTTCCGGCCTGCGTCTGGGCACCCCGGCAGGCACCACCCGCGGCTTCGGCGAGGCAGAGTTCCGCCAGATCGCCGATCTGATCATCGAGGTGATCGACGGGCTGGCCGCCAACGGTGAAGACGGCAATGCGGATGTGGAGGCCGCGGTGCGCGCCAAGGTTGCGGATCTCTGCGCCAGGTTCCCGCTGTACCCGAACCTGTAAGCCCTTGCAGGAGTGAAGAAAACGAACCGCCGCGCGCCGCAAGGCCGCGGCGGTTTTGCTTTGCGTCAGGAGGCGCCCGCACCGCGCGCAGGTGTGGCCGCACCCCGCAACGATTTCAGGCTGCCACAGGCAAGCCAAAAAAAGAGGCAGGAGCAGCCGGAGGTTGGACATGATGGCGCCTGTTTGGCGGTAAATGCCCGGATGGAGGCCGGGATAGGCTGAAAAATGTGGGGATTTGTGGGGCTGCCTTGTAACCCGGAAGGAATTCATGCCTTATGTCGCAAGGCAGTTAAACGCGAACAGGCTCATTCTTGACGGACTCACTTTCTCTCTCTCATCGCGAATTGGAACTGGTGGACGCTTTGCGGCGTTTGGGCGGCTCGGCCCGCAGCGCAGAGCTTGCAAAAATGCTTGATGTGTCCGAGGAAACGGTGCGCCGCACCATCAAGGCGCTGAACAAGGCTGGCACCGTGCAACGGGTGCATGGCGGAGCCTTTCTGCCGGGGCCGCAAAGCGCGACCAGCTTTGCCCGGCGGATTTCTGAGAATCAAAAGGAAAAAGCAGGGATCGCGGCCCGGGTCGCCGCATTTGCCCGTGATGGCATGGCGCTGTTTCTGGATGTCGGTTCTACCACTGCATTTGTCGCGGAGGAATTGCGGCAGAAGACCGGGCTGATCGTGGTCACAAATTCTATCGGAGCTGCGCAGGCACTGGCAAACCACAATGGTAACAGGGTGCATCTGTTAGGCGGTGAATTGCAGAGCAATGAGCGCGGCACCTTTGGCTTTGTGGCTGAGCAGCAGGTCCGCCGGTTTGCGCTGGATCTGGCGATACTGTCTGCTGACGCATTTTCTGCCAAACAAGGCGTGCTTTATCACAATGCGGCCGAGGCCCAGCTGGCTGGGGTGGTTGCCGATTGCGCAGAGCAGGTGGCGGTGGCTGTGGTCCATCCCAAGTTCGCGGAAACGGCGCCGCATTGCGGCCCCGCCCCGCGCAAGATCGATGCGCTGTTTACGGACCGCAGACCTGACAAGAAACTCTCTGCAGCGCTGGCAGGCTGGGGGGTGAAAGTGGACGTTGCCCAGGGTGGCAACGATGACTGATATACATCTGGCCTTGCCCGCCAGGCAACCTGAAAAGCAGGAGACCTGATGAACGGCCGCAGGAGATGCCCGCCGCGGGTGCATCCGGGCCGCGAACAGGCAGAATTGGCTGCGGCTCGAGCCGATACAAACCCGCTGCAGGCCGCAAACAGGAACTGATATGGCAATTTTGACTTTTCTCATCAGTCTGGCGGGAGCCACGATGCTGCTGCTTTATGCAGTGCGGATGGTGCGCACCGGAATCGAGCGCAGCTATGGCGCGTCATTCCAGCGGTTGCTGACTGGCCGGCAAAGCCATCTCCAGGCGGGCCTGGTTGGCCTGGTGCTGGCAATCGTTTTGCAAAGTTCGGCTGCTGTGGCGCTGCTCACCTCCGGGTTCGCAGCCAGCGGTTATCTGGCTTTTCCCACCGGGCTGGCCATCGTTCTGGGCGGCGACCTGGGCTCGGCGCTGATCATTCAGATCCTCTCCTTCAAGCTCGATTGGCTGGTGCCGGTGTTGCTGGCGGCAGGCGGGTACCTGTTCGTCAAGACAGAAGCCAAGAAGGCGCGGCAGCTGGGCAGGATCTTGATGGGGGTCGCTTTCATTCTGATTTCGCTGCGTTTTCTGCGCGAGGCAATGGATCCGATCCGCGACAGCACCTTTTTGCCGGCAGTTGCAGGCTATCTGGCGCGGGATTACATCACGGCGTTTTTGGTCGGTGGTGCACTGGCCTTTGTGATGCATTCGTCTGTTGCCGCCATCCTGATGTGCGTGACGCTGGTGCAGATTGGTGCCATTCCCTTTGCCGCCGGCCTTTCACTGGTGTTGGGGGCGAATTTCGGTTCTGCTTTCATTCCGGTCTGGCTGAGCCGCGGGATGGATTTGCGGGCCCGCCGCATCCCTTATGCCAACCTGGCTTTGCGCGGCACCTGGGCGGTGATCTGCCTGTTCGGCGCCAATCTGGCGCTGCGCCAAGGGGTGCTGGGGGATCCGCAAGGCGGTCAGATGCTGGTCAACGCGCATCTGGCCTTCAATGCGTCACTGCTAGTGCTGACGCTGCCGCTTTGCACACCGTTGGGCGATGTCTTTGCCCGGCTGTTCCCCGAACCCGGGCAGACAGAGGTAAAGCATCCGGGGCGGCCTGTGAGTGCGCTGGAACAGGGCAGCTATGGCTCACCTGCTGTGTCTGTTTCTAATCTTAAACGCGAATTGCTGCGGATGTCGGACCAGGTCAATGCCATGTTCCGCCCGATCCTGGAACTGTATCAATCAGGCAGCAAAGAGCAAATCAAGATCGTCCAGTCGATGGACGATGAGGTCAACGCTTGTCTCTCCGGTGTCCGGAAATATGTGGCCGCGATCCCCGAGGACAGATTTGACAAAGAGCAGTTGAAGACGGCCCGCGGCCTGATGGATTATGCCATCCGCCTGGAAACCGCCGGCGATGTGGTGGCGCGCCGATTAACAGTCCTGGCGGGAGAGTTGAATAAAAGGAACTTGAACTTTTCCAGGGACGGCTGGCTGGAGATCACCCGGATGCATGAGGCAATCATGGCCAATATGCAGCTGGCCTCCAATGTGCTGATCTCTGATGATTTGGAGAGCGCGCGGCTGCTGAGCCTGGAAAAAACCGAATTGAAGCGGATGGAGCACGATAGCCGGAAACGCCACCTGAAACGGTTGCAGAATGGCGCCCGGGAAAGCTTTGACACGTCCGACATCCATTTGGAAACGCTGCGTGCCTTACGTGAATTCAACAGCCACATTGCAGCTGTAGCCTATCCGGTTCTGTACCAGAACGGGCAGCTGCTGGAGACCCGGCTGATCAATGAAATGCTGCCGGAAGAGGCAGACTGAGACTGGAAACACAGCCGCCCGCCTAAAGACCTGTCGAGAATATGACCCCTATTATCATCGCCATCATCCTGTCGGCTGCGGTATTGCATGCTGTGTGGAATGCCATTGTGAAAACGGCTGCGGACCGTACCACCACACTAGGGCTGGTCGCCTTTGGCCAGGTGATCCCCAGTGCAGTAATGATCACTGTGCTGCCGCTGCCGTCTGCAGAAAGCTTCGTTTATATCCTGCTCTCCACGGTGGTTCATTTCGGGTATTTCTACATGCTTGGCCGCGCCTATCAGCACGGTGACCTTAGCGTCGTGTACCCGATTGCAAGGGGCATCGTGCCGCCGCTTGTCGGCATTTGGGCGATGATCTTTGCCGGTGAGCTGCTGCCGTTTCAGGCCTGGGGAGGGATTGCGGTGATTGCCCTTGGAATCCAGCTCAGCAGCTGGAAGGCGCTGCGCTCAGGTGTTGGGCGAGCGGCCCTCGGCTTTGCCGCAGGAACCGGAATTTGTATTTCGATATATTCATTGGCCGATGGTATCGGCGTGCGTTTGTCCGGCAACACACTCAGCTACTGGGCCTGGGGGGGCTTTCTGCACATCTTTATCGCCGGGTTCATAGCTGTGCGTAAGCGCCGAACCCTGGCGGCTTTGCCCAAGCGGACTTGGGTGCTGGGGATTGCTGGTGGGCTGGTATCGATGGCGGCTTACGGGCTGGTGCTTTATGCCAAGAACTTTGCCCCGCTGGGGGCCGTTTCTGCGTTGCGTGAAACTTCGGTGATCTTTGCCGCGCTGATCGGATTTGTCTTCCTCAAGGAAGGATACTGGATGCGGCGGCTCGGTTCAGCGGTCTTGATGGCCGCCGGTGTGGCCCTGATCGGGACGGCTGTTTAGATCCTTGGCATCTTGATCTGCCAGCATTCAATGGGATTGAGTTGAGACTTCAGGCCCTGGCCCTGAGCAGCTGATCAATGGGGGGAGTGTCTCTTAAAATTGATGCCAATGTGTGCAGTAGAACTGCCTTTTTGACAGGCTTGGTCAGGAAATGATCCATGCCTGCATCCAGACAGGCCTGCCGGTCGCTGGAAAAAGCGTTGGCCGTCAGGGCAATGATTGTTGGCTGGGGAACGGGCAGGCTGCGGATCTGCCGTGTGGCCGCAATGCCGTCCAGCTCGGGCATCGACATGTCCATCAGGATGATATCCGGCTGCAGTTCCTTGAACATTTTCACTGCCGCACGGCCATTGCCGGCTTCAGCCAGCTCAACCGGCTGTCCGCGGAGGAATTTGCGGATTAGAAGCCTGTTGGTTTGGTTGTCTTCAGCCAGCAGAATCTTGCAAGGCCGGATCTGAGGCGCGGTGTCCAAAGAAATGCCCGAGACCGGGATTGCCGCCCGTTTGGCTGGCGCCATCTGCAGCTCCAGCCGGAAACATGAGCCCTGGCCGGGATCCGATTTGACGGAAATACTGCCGCCCATCCGTTTGGCCAGCATGCTGGAAATAGTAAGCCCCAGACCGGTTCCGCCAAACGCCTTTGTCGTCGCCGCGTCTGCCTGGGTGAAGCGGTCAAAGATATGGCGCGCCTGAGATTCGGATATTCCGATCCCGCTGTCCTCAACTTCGGCAATAAGGCAATAAGGGTTGCCGCCGGCATGTGAAACGCGGACGTCAATCCTGCCTTGCGGTGTGAATTTGACAGCGTTGCCGATCAGGTTGACCAGAATCTGCCGCAATCGCCCGTCATCTCCATGCAGCCGCTCCGGCAGCCCCTCAGCGTAAGAGACCTGCAGCGACAAACCTTTATCCTGCGCTTTCGGACGGAAAAGCCCCGCTGCCCCGCCTATGCAGTCACGCAGGTCAAAGTCTTCTTCGGCTATGGAGAACTTCCCCGCTTCCAGCCGCGACAGGTCAAGAATATCGTTGATGACTTTCAGCAGTGCTTGGGCCGAACTGCGGATGGTTTCCAAATTCTGCTGTTCATCCGGCAACAGCTCAGCCTCTGCCAGCAACTCGGCCATGCCGATGATACCGTTCATCGGGGTGCGGATTTCGTGGCTCATGTTTGCCAGAAACTCCGATTTGGCCCGATCGGCCTGTTCCGCGGCAACTTTGGCCTCGGCCAGTTCCTGTTCCCGCAGTTTGCTGCGGGTAATGTCGCGTTCAATGCCGATAATCAGGTCAACTGTGCCATCCTCGCCAATCACCGGAACGATATTGGTGTCGAACCAGGCGACTTCCCCCGATTTGGTGTAGGTGAGCACCTCGTTGCGATAGGGGATACCAAGGTCCTTGTGGCGGTCTATTTCCCGGACCACGCCGGGGTCGGTATCAGGGCCACACAGCAATTCTGCAGGTGTCCTGCCAATCGCCTCGCTGGCGGCATAGCCTGTGACGCGGGTAAAGGCCTCGTTGACCCAAAGGATCTGCCGCTCTGCATCGGTCAGGATAATACTGTCGGAGGTGTGTTTTGCGACCAGCGACAGGCGGTGCAGCTCCGCCTGTTGTATTTGCAGTGCAGCATGGGCGTCCTCCAGTGCGCGTTTACCGTGATTCAACTCGCTGTTCCGCTCGGACAGCGTCTGGTTCGCGCGGATCAGTTGTTCGCGCAGATGGACATCCTCCGAGACATTCCAGTTGACGCCGATCAACCAGTCGCGGCCTTGCGCATCTGTAAACGGGCTGGCCATTGCGCGGATATGCTTGAAGGTGCCATCTTCCAACACAATCCGGAAATCGGAGGCGAAAGGTGCCTTGTCCCGTTCTGCTGACAGCAGGGCTTCCGCTACCCGGTCCCGGTCGCCGGGATGCAGCATGGCCATCCACTCTGTCCCCTCCGGCGGCCCCTGATCCACGGGCACGCCGTAAAGCTCATGCATGCGGCTGTCCCAGCTCACTTTCTGGCTCTCCGGACCGCATTCCCAAATGCCAACACGGGATGTCTTTACCGCAACTTCCAACCGCCGGGAGACTGCCTCCAGTTCGGCTTCCCTGCGCCGCAGCTGGCCGATCACGGTTTGCCGCGCCGCAGACAGCCTGCCGGCCAGAAACGTTGGGAGAACGACCAGTGCCGCCGCCGCCATCAGCGCCAGCCTCAGCTTCCACAGGTTGCTCGGAACGCTTTGCCAGCCGTCTCGGGGGCGGGCGGTCAATTTCCATGAACCAGCTGGCAGGTCAATGTCCAACAGCACGGGATCTTCGGCCAGCATGTCCGGCACGCCAAAGAACTGGCGGCCGGAAGGGCCAGTCCCGTCTTGGCCTGTCAGCGCTATTTCCAGGCCGCTTTTGTTTCCATTGATGCCGGTCTCTGCATAAAGGGTGCCGGTTGCGACCACAGCTGAGAGAATGCCCCAGAATTGCCGGTCAGTTCCTGACCCGCTGAAAATAGGCAGCCGGTAGATGAACCCGGAGCCGCCCTGGAGCAGGTCTACCGGCCCGGCCAGCACCATGTCACCGCTATCGCGCACCCGGTACGCCGCCGCGCGCTGTGCGGCATTCTGATTGTAGTCCAGGCCGATGGCGGTTTCGTTCCCCTTTAACGGGTGGACCAGAGAGACCACCAAGCCGGGAGCCGCAGCGATGTGCCGGATGGCGGTCTTTCCCTCAAGCACCTGCGCAGCCATCCGGCTGAACTGCGCCTGTTCCATGTCCGGCTGGGTGGCCAGCATCGCGGCCAGTCCGCGCAGCCGCTGATAGTCGCCATTGATTTGACCTTCCAGCCGGGATTTGATCACCCCTGCCTCTTGCTGGATCCTGGCACGTTCTGACTGGTGGTGGATTGTGGCGTTTTGCTGCTCAGCATAAAACCCTGCGGCACAGACCACCACGAAGGCAAGCAGGGCGGGCAAGTAGGTTCGGTTGGTGAGAGCGCGCAGCCCGCGCGCGGAAAATTTAGACACGGCCATCTTGCCACCTTTGGATTTGCGCGAAGCACTGCCGGCATCCGTGTCCAGAATCTATGCAATGTGTTCGTTTCAACCCTAATGTCGTCGTAAAGTCTGAAAATTTGGTTTTCACAACACCGGGGCCGTCTTAGCGGTGCTGCGGCCGCAATGGGGTGGTGCAAAATCCAAAGACCGTTGCGCGAGTGCCCTTGCCTCGGAGGCTGCCTGCTGCTTGAAGGAAAGCTCCACGACATCCCGGCGGAGAAAGTCCCGATGCCGCTCAAGTGCAGCAACAGCATCGGCGTGTCGGTTTCGCCCTTCTGCTGGATCGCGTGTTTTCAGCGAGCAGGCAGCGTGAGTGGTGGCTTTGATGAAGCCAGGCGAATCACCGGTGGGAACCTGAACCAGAGTGTCCTTGGCTTTGGCGGCCACGTCAGACGGGACACGCGCCCTGATCTGGTAGACGCCGATTTTCAGCAATGAATTCGGCATGGCTCTGACACGCAAGGTATAGCACCTTTGTGAACCAGTGCGGCAGGCGTAACCCCTTGAAAAAAGGTCTATTAGCAAAATCAGGAGATTAACTGGTGCTGCTGGAGAGAATTGAACTCTCGACCTCTCCCTTACCAAGGGAGTGCTCTACCTCTGAGCTACAGCAGCGCCGGTGAGGGGGCTTTTAGGCATAAACGCTGAGGGGCGCAAGAGCATTCTGGACGGTTTTTTCGCACTAAGTTACAGAAGTCTTATGGCAGAGAAGAAAACACCGAAAAACGACAGGTCAGCGGTTTCGCGCGAAGACCGGCTGAAGGCGGCGCTCAAGGCAAATATGGCCCGGCGCAAGGCTCAGGCCAAGGCGCGGGCGGAAAAGCCGGACCAGGATACGGGCAAAAACGGAGAGTAAGGGCAGATGGATTCGATTCTGGTAACTGGTAACGGCCCGCTGAACGGGCAGATTCCTATCGCAGGGGCCAAAAACGCCTGCCTCACCCTGATGCCCGCGACGCTCCTGAGCGAAGAACCGCTGACGCTGACCAACGCGCCGCGGCTGAGCGATATCAAGACGATGACGCTGCTCTTGCAGTCGCTGGGGGCCGAAGTGTCCAGCCTGCAGGACGGTCAGGTGCTGGCAATGTCGAGCCATGACCTGACCAGCCATGTCGCGGATTACGACATCGTGCGGAAAATGCGCGCCTCCAACCTGGTGCTGGGTCCGATGCTGGCGCGGCTGGGACAGGCGGTGGTGTCGCTGCCTGGCGGCTGCGCCATCGGCGCCCGGCCGATGGATCTGCACATTCAGGGGCTCGAGGCGCTGGGCGCTGAGATCGAACTGAAAGATGGCTATCTGCATGCCAAGGCTCCTAAGGGCCTCAAGGGGGCCGTGATCGCTCTGGCCTTCGCCTCGGTCGGGGCGACTGAAAACGTCATGATGGCGGCCACCCTGGCCAAAGGCACCACGGTCATCAAAAACGCTGCACGCGAGCCGGAGATCATTGATCTGGCAGATTGCCTGCGCAAAATGGGCGCGCAAATCGAGGGTGACGGCACGCCCGAGATCACCATTCAGGGTGTTGACCGCCTGCATGGCGCGACACATCAGGTGGTGGCTGACCGGATCGAACTTGGCACCTATATGCTGGCTCCCGCCATTTGCGGTGGTGAAGTGGAACTGCTAGGCGGCCGCATCTCCCTGGTGGGAGCTTTCTGTGAGAAGCTGGAGGCAGCAGGGATTCAAGTGACGGAGACGGACAAGGGGCTTATGGTCAGCCGCAAGAACGGCCGCGTCCGGGCGGTGGATGTGGTGACTGAGCCATTCCCGGGCTTTCCGACCGACTTGCAGGCGCAGATGATGGCGCTGATGTGTACCGCTGAAGGCACCTCCGTGCTGGAAGAAAAGATCTTTGAGAACCGCTTTATGCATGCTCCGGAACTCACCCGCATGGGCGCGCAGATCGAAGTGCACGGCGGCCATGCAACGGTGACAGGCGTTGAAAAGCTGAAAGGCGCTCCGGTGATGGCAACCGACCTGCGCGCTTCGGTCTCGCTGATTCTCGCCGGTCTGGCGGCGGAAGGCGAAACCAAGGTAAGCCGGGTCTACCATTTGGACCGAGGCTATGAACACGTGGTGCGCAAACTTTCCGGGGTCGGTGCCAGAATCGAACGGATCAGGGAAGAGTGATGGCGGATGCAAGTTTCGAAGACGGCCGCGAGGCGCCGCTGAACCTGGGCGCGCTGGAGGCCGAAGACCTTAAGATCCTGTCCTCGTTGCTGCAAGATGCGGTCTTTCCGGTAACTGAAATGAGCTGGCGCGCGGCTGAACGCCGTTTCGCGTTGCTGGTGAACCGGTTTCGCTGGGAAGACCGCGATGCTGCGGAACGACGCGCCCGGCCTTTTGAGCGTGTGCAGTCGCTGCTGGTGGTGGACAATGTGCTGGCTGTCGCCTCGCAGGGCGTGGACCGCAAGGACAAGGATCTGGTTCTTTCGCTGCTCGCCCTTGATTTCGAGCCCGGTGAGGACGGTGCCGGCCACGTGCTGCTCACCCTGGCTGGCGACGGTGCCTTGCGCCTGGCGGTCGAGGCGCTGGAGGTGTCCCTGCGGGATGTCACCAGGCCTTATCGCGCGCCGTCGGGGCACGCGCCGGATCATGGCGTTTGACCGATGCAAAACAAGCGCGGCGTTTCGCAGGTCTTTACCCGCCCTGCGACGGAGCTGCAGATCCGCCCTGCCACAGTCTTTGATGTATTTGCGATGAGTCAGCTGCTCATCGCGTCGATCCGCGACCTGTGCCGGGCGGATCACGGCGGCGATGCCGCAAGAATAGCTGACTGGACTGCGGACAAGTCGCCTGCGCAGATCGTCAGCTGGATTGACGGCCCCGGTCGCTACTGGCTGGCGGAACGGGGCGGCGGCGCCGAAGCGGTCGGCGGCCTGGAGCCGGAGGGGACGGTCTCTTTGCTTTATGTTTCCCCCAATGCTGCCGGGCGCGGTTCCGGGTCCATGCTGCTGGGGCATCTTGAAACGGAACTGCGCGGGGCAGGCCACAGCGACGGGCGGCTGAACGCGACCCGCGCGGCGCTGGGCTTTTACCAAAGCTATGGCTGGCAAAGAGTTGACGCACCTGAGGGATTCTGCGGGACATCATGTATCCCGATGCGAAAAGCCCTGCCCTGACGGCTGCTGCTTCTTTCTGGTCCCGAATACTCCGGGGTGAATTGGCCGTCTGGTCATGAGGGGCAGCGCCCTATCCTTGCGTCCAATTGCACCGCCCCGCGCCATAGTTCTTGAGACCGCTCCGGCATAAAGCTATGCGAGGGCCAAAGGAGATCCCGATGCCGCAGTTTCTGAACACCGCCGATTCTGATTTCGAACAGTCCTTTGCCGCTCTTTTGGGCGCCAAGCGTGAGGATAGCCCGGATGTGGATGCAGTCGTGGCAGGGATCATCGCCGACGTGCGCGCCCGTGGCGATGCGGCGTTGGTGGAGCTGACAGCGAAATTTGACCGGATGGAACTGGACCCCGCGCAGCTGCGGATTACCGGCGCAGAAGTGGAGGCGGCCATCGCCGCGGTTTCCGCAGAGGAACGCGAGGCGCTGGAAGTGGCCGCAGAACGCATCCGCGCGTACCACGCCCGCCAGATGCCGGAAGACGCGCAGTGGACGGACGAGACCGGCGCAAGCTTGGGCTGGCGCTGGTCAGCGGTCTCGGCAGCGGGTCTGTACGTGCCGGGCGGACTGGCCTCTTATCCCTCGTCGGTGCTGATGAACGCTATTCCAGCAAAAGTTGCAGGCGTGCAGCGGCTGGCGGTCACGGTTCCAACCCCGGACGGACAGATCAACCCGCTGGTGCTGCTGGCCGCAAAGATTGCGGGCGTGGATGAAATCTACCGGGTCGGCGGCGCTCAGGCTGTAGCAGCACTGGCCTATGGCACTGAAACCATCGCCCCGGTTGATAAAATCACCGGCCCCGGCAATGCTTTTGTTGCCGCCGCCAAGCGCCGGGTCTTCGGCAAGGTGGGCATCGACATGATTGCGGGCCCTTCCGAAATCCTGGTGATTGCGGATAAAGACAACAACCCTGACTGGATTGCGCTGGATCTGATGAGCCAGGCAGAACATGACGAAAGCGCCCAGTCGATTCTGATCACCGATAACGAGGGTTTTGGCCTGGCTGTGGCAGCGGCGGTGGATAAACGTTTGGAAACGCTGGAGCGCCGCGCAATTGCCGGACCCTCCTGGCGGGACTTTGGTGCGGTGATCACCGTGCGGGATCTGGATGAGGCTGCGGCCTTGTCCAACCGCATAGCACCGGAACACCTGGAGCTTTGCGTCAAAGACCCTGCCGCTCTGAGCCAACAGACCGTGCACGCAGGAGCAATTTTTCTGGGGCAGTTTACGCCCGAGGCCATTGGTGACTACGTGGGCGGCCCCAACCACGTGCTGCCCACCGCCCGGTCGGCCCGGTTTTCCTCCGGCCTGTCTGTTCTGGACTTCCTCAAGCGCACGACCCTCAGCCAGATGACGCCGGATTCTCTGCGGGCAATCGGACCGGCCGCGGAAATCCTGGCGCACAGCGAAAGCCTGCAGGCGCACGGTCTGTCTGTCACGGCGCGTCTGGATGCGTTGAACGGTTGAGAACTTGAGGGGCGCTGCCACTCTGTGCGCGGCGCACGCATGCACCCCGGAGTATTTTGAACCGGAAAGAAAGCACTGGCCGTTCAGTAGTGCGAAGTATACCCGCCATCCACGGCCAGCACCTGCCCGGTGATGTATGAGGCAGCGGGCGAAGCAAGGAACAGGATGGCCGGGGCCAGCTCTTCCGGTTCGCCCCAGCGGCCGAGCGAGGTGGCATTCTTCAGTTTTACAGCAATTTCCGGATCGCTGGCCGCGGCCATATTGGGGCCGGTTTTGAAGAACCCCGGGGCAATAGCATTCACGGTGATGCCATATGGGCCAAGCTCCGCCGCCAGTGCCTTGGTCATGCCGTTGATGCCGGCTTTGGCAGTTGTGTAGGCGGCATCTCCGGATTGCGCGATGAGGCCGGCAATCGAGGAAATGTTGATGATACGGCCATATCCATTTGGTGCCATTTGGGCGGCGGCCAATTGCGCAAGGCGGAACGGGGCGACCAGATCAACATCCCATAGCGCTTGTAAATCAGAACGCGTGAATTCCGTCAGGCCGCGCCGGTCCCGTTGCCCCACGTTGTTGACCAGAATATCAAGCCCGCCTTCACCGGCGATGTCTTCGAATGCCGCGGCTGCTGATCCCTCATCAGCCACATCCAGAACCAGTGGGCGGGCGATACCGGGTATCCGGGCAAGCGCATCCGCAACCCGGTCCTGACTGCGTCCGTTCACCCAGACCTCGGCGCCCGCTTCCGCCAGAAGCTTGGCCGCGGCAAACCCCAGCCCGTCCGTGGAGCCGGTCACCAGCGCGCGCTGGCCTTTGAGGGAGAACTGTTCAAGCCTTGTCATCATCCTGTCTCCTATTGCAGGCAAGCTGTGCGTGCGGGCGTGGCCTGTCAAGCACTGCCGCAAATGGCGCAGGCTTTGACGCCCGCTGCTGCATTGCCCCAGGCGCGGCGGTGCGATACTCATGGCCGGACGCCTCAGCGCATTATAGAGACAAAGACCCATGAGCCGCATTAGCCATATCGAACTGGACGACCGCAATCTGCCGCCTCCGACGCCCGAGATCGAGCAGGAGCGCAAAGTGGCGATTTACGACCTGATCGAGGGCAACAGTTTTGCGCTTCCGTCCCGCGATGGACGCGATCTGCCCGCCGGACCTTACCATTTGGGATTGGCGATCCGCGACAAGCGGCTGGTCTTTGATATCAACACCGAAGCGGGCGAGAAAGCAGCAGAATTCCACCTGTCGCTTTCGCCGTTCCGTCAGGTGGTCAAGGACTACTATCAAATCTGCGAAAGCTACTTCAGTGCCGTGAAAACCATGCCGCCCAGTCAGATCGAGACCATCGACATGGCGCGGCGCGGCATCCACAACGAAGGCAGCCGGGTGCTGCAGGAACGGCTGGAAGGCAAGGCCGAAGTCGACATCGATACCGCAAGGCGCCTGTTCACCTTGATCTGCGTCTTGCACTTCGGAGGCTGACCGGTGGAGGAACTGCCGCAGTCCGTTCTGTTCTGTTGCGACCACAATTCGGTCCGTTCGCCGATGGCGGAGGGCATCATGAAGAAATTCTATGGCACCGGCACCTATGTGCAGTCTGCCGGCGTCAAGAACGACATGGAGATCGATGGCTTTTCGATTGCCGTCTGCCAGGAAATTGAAGTCGAGCTTTCGCGGCACCGCTCCCGCTCGTTTGACGAGATGGAGCGCTGGGGCGATGATCTGTCGTCCTTTGACCTGGTGGTGGCGCTGTCGCCGGCCAGCCAGCGCCGGGCGCTGGAACTCACCCGTTTTTTTCACCTTGATGTCGAATATTGGCCAATTATGGACCCTACCGGGCTGGGTGAGACGCGCGCAGCCAAGCTAGATGTCTACCGGCAATCCCGGGACCAAATCATCCAGCATCTGAAGAATCGCTGGGGCGAACCAACGGAGAAAACATGACCGACACTATCGCGCGATACTTTGCAGCCTTCAACGCTGGCGACACCGATGCCATGCTGGACTGCCTGGACGAGCAGATCGCCCACCACGTGAACGAGGGGCAGATCCGTGTAGGCAAGGAGAAATTCGCCGCGTTCTGTGCGCATATGAGCCGCTGCTACAAAGAAGAGCTGACCGATATGGTTATTTTTTCTTCTGAGGACAGCTCCCGCGCAGCGGCGGAATTCATCGTCAACGGCACCTATCTGGTGACCGACGAAGGCCTGCCCGAAGCCAAGGGCCAGACCTACCGCCTGCCCGGCGGATCGTTCATTGAGCTTAAGGACGGCAAGATTTCCCGTTTGACCACCTATTACAACCTGGCGGACTGGATCGCGCAGGTGTCCGGCAAGCCGGCCCTTGCATGATGGCCCTCCGCATCGAAGCGATGACCGGCGCGGTCTTAGAGGCCGCGCTGGACGATGTCGCACGCCTGCGGATCAAGGTGTTCCGGGATTGGCCCTATCTTTACGATGGTGATTTGGCCTATGAGCGGGACTACCTGCAACGCTACCGCGACAGCGCGAGGGCTGTTGTCGTCGGCGCGTTTGACGGAGACACTCTGGTGGGTGCCTCTACTGGTGCGCCGCTGGCCGACCATGCGGATGATTTTGCAGCCGCATTTGACAACAGCGGCATCGATCTGAGCGACGTTTTTTACTGTGCCGAATCCGTGCTGCTTCCGGGCTACCGCGGCCGCGGCGCCGGGCACGGTTTCTTCGATGCGCGGGAGGCCCATGCCCGCAAACACGGTTTCCGTAAATGCGCGTTCTGCGGGGTGCAACGTCCGGCGGACCACCCGCTGCGGCCTGCAGATTATGCGCCGCTTGACCCGTTTTGGCGCAAGCGCGGCTATCAGCCCCTGGATGGCGCCATTGCGCATTTTTCCTGGAAAGATGTGGGTCAGTCTGAAGAGACGAAGAAGCCGCTGCAGTTCTGGGCCCGGGATTTGTAGCAAAGGTGGAGCGGTCATGCAGAGGGGTTTTCCACAGGACCGTTGCAAGAGAGGGGCGCAGGGGGTGCACAGGCGGTGCACGGAAGTCCCCCCGTTTCCGGAGGCCGCCAGAAATGACCGGAAGAATGCGTGGGCTGCATTGTAAAAAAAGGGAAGACAGGATGAAAATCGCAACTGCCGCCTATACGCTCGACTGGCTCGACAGCTGGGCGCAGTATGAAGACAAATTGGCCGCCTGGGTGTCAGAGGCCGCCGGCAACGGGGCAGAGCTGCTGGTGTTCCCGGAATACGGCGCAATGGAGCTGTCCACGCTGGATGGCGCCGCGGTTGCTGGCGATCTGCAGCAGTCGATCCATTCCGTGTCGGAAAAAATGGAAGACGCCGCCGCCCTGCACCAGAAACTCGCCGCTGAACACGGGGTGCATATCCTGGGGGCTTCAGCGCCTGTGAACAGCGGATCAGCCCGGCCGGTGAACCGGGCGGAGTTTTATGCGCCCTCCGGCAAGCGCGACCATCAGGACAAGCAGATCATGACCCGTTTCGAGCGCGAGGAATGGGGCATCACCGGAGGCGGGGCTCTCAAGGTTTTCGATACCTCGCTGGGAAGAATCGGCGTGCTGATCTGCTACGACAGTGAATTCCCGTTGCTGGGACGCGCCCTTGCAGAAACGGACGTCATTCTGATTCCCTCCTGCACCGAGGCGCTTGCCGGATACTGGCGGGTGCGTATCGGGGCAATGTCTCGGGCGCTGGAAAACCAGTGCGTGACGGCGATGGCGTCGTTGGTGGGCCGCTACGACTGGTCCGAGTCGGTGGACGCAAATACCGGCATGGGAGGCATTTTCGGCCCGCCTGACAAGGGGTTCCCGGAGACCGGTGTGCTGGCCGCAGGCGGCATGAACCGGCCCGGCTGGACCTACGGGGAGGCGGACCTTGATGCCATAGCACGTGTCCGGGCTGACGGCGGGGTGTTGAACCGGCTGCACTGGGAAGAGCAAATGCCGCGGGTGAAATCGGTCACAAAGGCCGTCATAACCTGATTGAGCCCTTGAAATATTGGAAAAATGCCCCCATTTAAGCGCACGTCCCGCAGTTTGCGGGGTAACCCAATGATGGAGACAACATGGCCAAGGAAGATACGCTCGAATTTCCCGGTGTCGTGAAGGAACTCCTGCCTAATGCGACGTTTCGGGTCGAGCTGGAAAACGGCCATGAAATCATCGCTCATACGGCAGGCAAGATGCGCAAAAACCGCATCCGAGTTCTGGCAGGCGACCGGGTCCAGGTTGAAATGACACCTTACGACCTGACCAAGGGCCGGATCAACTACCGCTTTAAATAAGCAGCTGATCCGACAAGACTATCAAGGCCCGGCTCTTTGCCGGGCTTTTGTTTTTTACAGCGGCTTTGCAGCCGCCGCCTGCGGCCGAAGTATTTTCGGCCAGAGGAGACTGCGCGGTGCTTTCCCGCTGCCGGTATTCACCGTATGACAGGCGCAAACAGGTAGAAGGGCCACGGTATGGAGTTCATTCTGGGATCGGGCAGCCCGCGGCGGCTGCAGCTACTGGCGCAGCTCGGGGTGCATCCCGACTGCGTGCGCCCGCCGGAAATTGACGAAACTCCGCTGAAGAATGAGCTGCCGCGGGCCTATTGCGTGCGGGTCACGAGGGAAAAAACTGAAGCTGTCCCCGCGGGGACAAAGGATGTGGTTCTGTGTGCTGATACGACGGTGGCCTTGGGCCGCCGCATTCTGGGCAAACCACGCAATGCGGGGGAGGCGGCAGAGTTTCTGCTGGCCCTGTCAGGCCGCCGCCACCGGGTGATTACCGCAGTCGCCGTGCGCCGCGGCGATCGGGTCTGGGAAAAGGACGTGGTCAGCCAGGTAAAGATGAAAAACCTGTCGGACGTGGAATTGAACGCCTATCTCGCGACGGGTGATTGGGAAGGCAAGGCCGGAGGGTATGCCATTCAGGGCCCCGCCGGCGCATTCATCCCGTGGATCAGCGGTTCCTTCACGGGGATAGTCGGGCTGCCGTTGTCTGAGACCGCCAACCTTTTGCGCGCCGCCGGGCTGCCATTGTATCAGGAGGCTGCCGCATGAAGGGCCGCACTATCATCCTCGACCATATCCAGGACCGTGAAGCCGCTGCCTTGATGGTGGATGGAAAACTGGAGGATTTCCTGATCGACAGCGACGCACCGTCGCCTGGTACCATCTACCGCGCCCGCGCCGACCGGCCGGTGAAAGGGCAGGGGGGCATGTTCCTGACCACCCCTGACGGGCCGGCCTTCCTGCGTCAGGTCAAGGGGCTGGCGCCCGGACAGATGCTTCTGGTGCAGGTCTCCGGTATTGCCGAGCCGGGCAAAGCGATCCCGGTCACCCAGAAACTGCTGTTCAAAAGCCGTTACGCCATTGTGACCCCCGAGGCGCCGGGCCTGAACATTTCGCGCAGCATCCGCGACGAAGACGAGCGCGACCGCCTGCTGGAAATTGCGCATGAGGAAATGGGCGAAACCGGATATGGGCTGATCCTGCGCTCCGCCTGCGCCGGGGCGGACAGCGGGGAGATCGCCGAAGACGTCGCTGCCATGGCGGCACTGGCAATGCAGGTGATGCAGGACGAAGGGACCGAATCTGAGGTACTGGCCGAGGGCGACACGCCGCATCTTCTGGCCTGGCGCGACTGGGTGGAGCCGGCGGACATAGAACGCGGTTCCGGCGGCTTTGAGCGTCTGGGGGTGCTGGACGCGCTGGATATAGCTCTGGGCATCCGTGAGCCGCTGCCAGGCGGCGGCTTCCTGTTCATCGAGCCGACCCGTGCGCTGGTTGCTGTGGACGTGAATACGGGGTCCGACACGTCGCTGGCGGCCGGTATCAAAGCCAATATGGCTGCCGCTAAAGCATTGCCCAGAGCCTTGCGGGTGCGCGGATTGGCCGGACAGATTGTACTGGACCTTGCGCCGATGCCGAAAAAGGACCGCCGCGGTTTTGAAACAGCATTGCGGGCGGCTGTCCGATCCGAGTCAGAGGAGACGGTACTGGCCGGCTGGACCAATCTTGGCCACTTCGAAATGCAGCGTAAGCGCAGCCGCATCGCCCTGCGGGAGGTTTTGAAATGAGTTGCCCGGTCTGCGGCGGGGAGGCGCAGAGGGCACACCGGCCTTTCTGCTCCAAACGCTGTGCTGATATTGACCTCTGCAGATGGTTGAACGGCACCTATGCGGTGCCCAGTCTGGACCCGGAAGATATTGAAAACGCTCCGGAAGAAGCGCGGGAGATATTTCCTGCGGAAGAAAAAACACCTCAAACCCGGCATTAGTGAATTTCTTTCAAAAACCCTCTGGACACCGCCGCGTGCACGTCATAGAAGGCCCCCACCCAAGGCGATAAGCCTTCCCGTGCCCGGGTAGCTCAGGGGTAGAGCAGTGGATTGAAAATCCTCGTGTCGGTGGTTCGATTCCGCCCCCGGGCACCACTTTTCATCAAGAAATGCAGGTAGTTCAGGCGCTTATGTCATTCGCTTGTACTTTAGCCCCACTAAACGCCCTATTCTCAGGTTTTGATACCTTGGCATTCCGCAACGGTCCAAGGTGGTACTGTTCCCGGTTGCATGAGACGGGAACGCGGCCTCATCAAAGAAAATCCCCGCGCTTGGCGGGCGTCGTCGGGCGGGGTTTTCAGCCCGCTATTTCTTTCAGGGGGCGGCGCCACTAGGTTTGTTGGCAGGATATTGCGCACGCATAGGAGGCTGACGGGTTTCCGAAGGCGGGCGCTCAGCTTTGACGTACCCCCCCCCTGTCCGCCGGTTGCATGGGGAGGGCGTTGGCGTGATTCCGGAGTGGAATCGTCAAATGCATAGGTATTTGGAACACACACCCCGTGACCGCCCACACAGCCTCTGTCAGCGTCAGGACATGGCGTATTTTGCCCACATCCGCACAGAATTTTCGCCAACGAGCGACAGCTATGGCAGCCCACGAATCCACCGCTACTTGATCGACGCCGGTCGCAAGGTCGGGCGCCATCGCACGGCCCGGCTCATTCGGGAGAACGACCTCGTCACGCGGCGGTAACGGAGTTTCAAGCGCATTACCGACAGCGAGCACGCGGGACCAAATCTCTTCCGGCTTTTGCGGCCGAAACTTCACGGCGGAAGGTTCCGATCCGACATGGGCAAGCGACGGAAACCACCCCCTGGCGGCCACGGACGCCGCTTGGCGGTCGATAAGCGTGCGCACGGATTACGTGCAATTTTGCGCACTAACACGCGCAAGCTGTCTTGCTGCGGGAAATGAACATGTTAATGCTTTAGCGTTTCCGATTGAAGATGTTTTGACTGGCGAATTGTAAAGACGGGGTTCGGGATGGGTCAGGAGTTTGAGGCGCGCGATGATCACTTTGTGATCGGAAATGATTCAGAGCTCGATGGGTACGGATATATTGAGCTTGCCGACAGCTCGCACTACCGTGAAACTTACAGCATCCTTTCGAATGATGCTTTACCGACCGGCCTGACCCCCGATGAGATCAGGATCAGCAATGTAACGCTGGATGGCACCCCCCCTTATGATACGTATACACTCGGTAGTGGCCAGGGGGGATTTCACCTCGCGATCGACTACTACTACGACACAGGTTCTAACCTCTATCCGAGTGCATGGGCCGACCTTTGGATGATTGGCAGCTCCAGTGGAGCGGATAATCCCTGGTTCGATCTGGAATTCCATTTCGGAGCGGACTTTGATGTCACCGCAGATATGAACTTCAGCTTGGAATTTGACTACAGCCTGTTTTTGGAAGGTGAAGTCTCAACCGCCCATGTCACCGTGGATGTGAACCTCGGCGTTTATGAGGCTATCCCCGACCCTGAAATTTCGACCGGCGTCTTCACGACCGGCACTGGCGAGATTTCCTTGCTTGATTTTTACGGCCCCCTCCAGGACGGAGTGACACTGCAGATCCGAAGCCTCAAGGGTCCGGAAGGTACGGACGCCAGCGACTACACATGGGACTTTGACCCAGAGACAGGGCTTTTCACCATTGACCCCGCCCAATTCTCGTATCTTGCTCCCGGCGAGTCCGTCGAGCTCACTCTGCAGTACTATATCTATGACTCGTTCCGTTACGACCATCGCTCAGCAAGCATCACGGTCACCGGCCGGGCACCCGACATCCATTCGGACGACGATGGCATTACCGAGGGCACTGACGACGGTGAGGACGTCTATGGCGGCGAAGGCGATGACACCATCTCCGCGGGCGGCGGCGACGATGATGTGTCGGCGGGGAACGGGTCCGATGTCCTGGACGGCGGCCAAGGCGCGGACAGTCTTGACGGCGGCGCCGGCAGTGACACGCTCTCTGGTGGCGAAGGGGATGACCGGCTTGAAGGCGGCGAGGGCAACGACGTCCTGGAGGGCGGTGAAGGTCTTGATACCTATGTCCTGGCGCCGGGGTCCGGGGAAGACCGCATCGTCGACGACGGTGGCGTCATCGAGATGCTTGCAGACATCCCGGACGAATACCTGCTGATGACCCTTTACGAGGTGAACGGCAAGACAGAGCTGCACATCGATCTTCTGGACGAGGACGGCAATAAGACCGGCGACCGGCTGATCATCGAGAACTTCCACGACACCAGCGGCGGGCCGTCCGGAGGCGGTATCTTCGACTGGGTAATCACCCCACCCGACGGGCCCAACAAGCCAATGCCCGCACCGGATCGGGTTTACATTATTGGCCCTGACCTGGGTGGCGACTTTGTGTTTAGGCCAACCCCGGATCCGGATCCGGGCGGAAGCACTGCTCCGCGCCCTTCGGTGGATGTCACAATCATCGACTTCAATGCCTCGGACCTGCGCTTCATGCGGGATGCCGACAGTCCTGACGACCTGATGGTCTATTTCCGGGATCGACCGGACATCTCGCTTCGGGTCGAAGAGCACTTCGATGAGGACGGGAAAACCATCCCGGCCGTGAAGGGGATCAAATTCCATGACGGCGAAACGCTGTCGCTGGAGAGCGACCTGGTCCTTGAGGGCACGGAAAATGACGAGGTGGTGCGGGCCTCTTTGCATGAGGATCTGCTGATCGGCGGCGGCGGTGACGATGTATTCCAGGGAACCTCGGTCGAGCTGGATGGCGATCACGTTACGGATATCGTTGGCTGGGATGCCATCGAAGTCCTGGATGTTGATTTCGAGTACAAGGACATCGATCTCGAAGCGCTGGCCGAGGGCCGGCTGAGCATCGACTACAATGCAGATGGCCTCACTGATATCACCGTCCACCTCGATGATTACCAGGGCAATGGCGTATCGGTTTCCCGGATTGAAGGTGGCGGGACGCGTGTCGATTTTCTTTCCAAGCCAACAGAAGTCGATGGCAATGATATCGCGGTTGAAGGCGGCGCTATCCTGGAGCTGTCCCGGCTGTTTGACATCCATGATGCCGATGATGACGTCATGACCGTGAATGTCAGGCTTTCCATCGCGGAACTTGACCTCAGCGGCATGGAACAGCTGTTCGCCGACAACACGATCGAAGAGACATGGGGTATCTCGTTCGAAGAGTACCAGGAAGGTGTTTTTGCGAGCATTGATGCGCTGAAGCAGCAATTCAATATCGGAGAGGGCGAAACTGAAGGAACCCGATCGTTCTCCTATTCAGAATTCCAGGAGTTCAAGTTTTCCAATCCGGGCGTCTGGCTCAACCCGGGTGAGAAATTCGACAGCCCAGCCAACCTGCACTGGACGAACCAGGCATTTCATGGCGCTCTTACATTCGAGGCTCAGGCGACCGACAGGTCCGGAAATCAGACCGAATCGACATCGAAAGTCTTCACTGACCGGTATAGCGATGATGATGTATTTCTTGACGAGAATTGGGATGGGCTCGGGTTCGTTTCAGGTGGGGCCAATTACATCCTCCAGGCCTGCCGGGACACATTTGTCAAAATCGTTGATGTGACGGAGGAGGCAAGCGAGCAGAACAAGAACATGAAGGCGGCTCTCAACGGCCCCTTTGCCGCTTTATGGAGAATATGCTCGGCGGCTTGCAGGAAGCGTTTACGCTCATCAGCGCAACCGCGAACTACATCAATTTGGACACCATGTCCGACCGGGAGTACCTGGCCAAGAATGGCGGCAAGGCCCTTGGAGAAGCAATCGACCTCCTGATGGATGGGGCCACGAAAATTCTGACGGCCTTTTTCCCGGTTATTGGGATCGTGGTGAATGCTGCCTGGGATGCGATTTCCGTCCTGCTGGACTACTTCAGCTTTTTCGAGAAGACCGCAAACAACATCTACGAGCTGGTCTATGATGAAGATCCGGAAAATGGAGGTTTTTCAATCGAGGCTCTGAGAGGGGATCTCGAGGTCCTCAGCGGCGACATGACCGGGGCCTTTGATGACGCCCTGGAAAAGACCGAGGTGATGCGCGGCGACGGTGATGTCTATTCGAACACTATCATGGTCGAGATCGGTATGCTGAAGGAAATGCCTGAGCAGCTGGCAACGGCAACCGAGCACGCCGAGCGGATCCACCTCGTTGGCTCGGGGCTGATTTCGATGGTGCAAACTGATACTGGCGTCCTGGTGACCTATGAAGGCGAAGACGGTACCCAGACCCATCTTTTCGAAGGCAAGGATCTGGCGGACATCACGCACCATGAGACCTTCGAGGACTATTCGGACGAGGCTACGGCCGAGGATGACCAAAGGTTCGAATGGGAGAACTGGGTACGCCCGGACGACGCTCCTGTGACCTACGAAGCGCGCGACCACGACGATCTCCTGATCGGCAGCCGCGGCGATGACCACATGACCCTGCGCGGCGGGGATGATGAGGTCTACGGCGCCGAGGGCGGCGACAGCTTCGTGATCGACGGAACGGGCACCGCGGAAAGCGATAGCTTCCGGTTTGTCGATCTGAACTTCGACGAAGGCGATCGCATCACCCTCCGGGGCTTCGGAACCGAACATGTCATCGGCTCGCGGGAAGATCTGCAGATCTTCATTGATGCCGGTTATGCGGAGGCGATCGACTGGGAGGGTGAGAGCGGGGACATCGATGTCACCTTCAGGGGGCTCGATGCAGTCTTGTCCGACCTGCCATCAGAGCCGGCGGATCCAGATCCAGCTGACCCTGACCCGGTGGACCCCGATCCGGTTGACCCTGATCCGGTAGACCCCGACCCGGTAGATCCAGACCCGGAGGACTGGGAACCCATCGATCCCGATCCCGAACCCGTCGATCCGGACCCAGTCGCGCCGATTACGGGCACTGATGCGAGTGACCGTATTCTTGGCGGTAGGGGGCACGATGCGGTAATGGGCGGCGATGGCAATGACCTCCTAATGGGAAAAAAAGGGAATGACACCCTGCGAGGAGAAGGCGGTAACGACCGGCTCAAAGGCGGCTCAGGCAGCGATCATCTCTATGGCGGGAAAGGTTTGGATCAGATTTTCGGCGGTGCCGGCAACGATACCCTGGTTGGCGGGGTTAACAGTGATCTCCTCGAAGGGCGCCCCGGTAATGATCACCTAGTGGGCGGAACTGGAAACGACACCCTCAAAGGTGGGCACGGTAACGACCGGCTTAAAGGCGGCTCAGGCGGCGATCAAATCTATGGGGGGAGAGGTTTGGATCATCTTTACGGCGGCGCTGGTAACGATACCCTGGGTGGCGGAGCCAATAGCGATGTCGTCGCGGGGCGCGCCGGTGATGACCACCTAGGGGGCGGGACTGGAAACGACACCCTCCAAGGTGGGCACGGTAACGACCGGCTGAATGGCAGCTCTGGCGGCGATCATATATATGGCGGGAAAGGCTTGGATCAGCTTTACGGCGGTGCAGACGACGACATCCTGGACGGCGGAGCCCATAGCGATTTTCTCGTGGGCGGCACTGGCGATGATGGCCTCAGGGGAGGCTCCGGACGGGATATTCTGCAAGGCGGAAAGGGGAATGACACCCTCGAGGGAAACGCTGGCAATGACAGGATGTCCGGCGGGGCCGGGGCGGACACCTTCATATTCCAGGAAGGCTCCGGCAGCGATACGGTTTACGGGTTCGATATCCAAGAAGACCTGCTTCAGTTCTCCGGAATCCCGGCAGGCTATGTGGGCATCCAGATTACAACCGGCACCGGTGGGATCACGGTTTCCGGGTTCGATGATGCAGGTAGCGAGATATTCCTGTCCGGTGTCCACCTCATCGATGAGGATCGATTCATCTTCAGCTGATCGAGGAAGTATCCCGGCGAGATGTGCAGTATATTTGGTTAGTGTCCGCGTACGTGGTGTAATTTCCACGCCTTCAACGGTGTAATCCGGGTGGCCATCGAAGTGTGTGGTCGAGGTGGAGTTTGGCGACTTCAACCACGGGCCACACGAAGACCCCGATGGCGGCCTGCAAGCTCTACACCGAGAAAACGGCGATCACTGCCGCCGACCTGCTGAATGACAGGGTTATCCCCTTCTTTGCCGAACACGGCATCAGCCTGCTGCGCATCCTGACGGACCGTGGCACCGAATATTGCGGCAAAGTCGAAAACCATGCCTATCAGCTCTACCTGGCCGTAGAGGACGTGGACCACACGAGAACCAAGGCGAACAGCCCCCAGACCAACGGGATCTGCGAGCGCTTCCATCGGACCATCAAGGACGAGTTCTACGACATCACCTTCCGCAAGAAGCTCTACCGGTCGGTGGAGGAATTGCAGGTGGACCTAGATGCCTGGCTGGCCAAATGCAACGAGCAGCGGCCGCACTCGGGAAGGTACTGCTACGGCAAGACGCCTATGCAGACCTTCCGCGAAACAGTACATATTGCTAGGGACAAGACGATCAGGGCGTGCGAGACATCGGACAGCCAGTAACCCATTCTCAGCACAGAAAGCTGAGGTGTCCGTCAGATCAAGTCTGAAGTTTTACATTTCATAGGCTGCTGTAAAACCGCGTTTGTACCGTTCGCGCCGAAAGGCGGTTGGAACCGGCTCAAGCGCCCTAGTTCGCTCCGGTAACCCCTCGTTGGTCGGCCTTTGACTTGGGCCGCTGCGAAATCCGCCATGAAAGCGGCAGCGCGCCCTTGCAGCGACACTCCTTGATACGGAGTGCCATTTCTGTTCTGCTTTGAATGAGGGCTGGCAAGGTGGATACCGAGACCGCCCACTCCGGCAGTTTCTGGTGCGACGGTAGCAAGACGTAACCCGTTCGCCAGGGCTGCCACTCAGCTAGTGCGGCACGTCGAGATTTGTTGGCTTCGTCGCGCATGAAACACTAGCCCAAATGCGGCCGTAGCTCAGTGGTAGAGCATGAGGTTTCCACCCTCTGTGCGCCAGTTCGATTCTGGTCGGCCGCTCGTCCTCCCGCCCTCTTTCGATGGTGGTTACGCGCGCACGCGCGAGGAAGCCCGCTCAGGGCCGCAGTTCCGCCGGGGTTTGCCTCGGCTTGCGCATGTCCCTCCGCCCCGGATAACGTGCCCCAGAATATTTAATTTGAGGCGCATCGCATGCTCACAGGCAACATCCGCAACCAGGTTGATCAGATCTGGAATGCGTTCTGGTCCGGCGGGGTCTCCAATCCGCTGTCCGTGATCGAACAGCTCACCTTCCTGATGTTCATCAAGCGGCTCGATGACCTTCATACGGTTGAGGAGCGCAAGGCCGAGGATCTCGGCATTCCCATGTCGCGCCGCATCTTCCCCGAAGGCAGCGATGACAAGGGTGAACCCTACGACAACATGCGCTGGTCTCGCTTCAAGCATTTCGAGGCGCGTGAAATGATGCGCATCGTCGATGAGCATGTCTTCCCCTTCCTGCGGCAGCTGGGGGAGGAGGGCTCCTCCTACGGCACCCACATGAAGGACGCGCGGCTGGGCTTTTCCAATGCTAACCTGCTGGCCAAGGTCGTGCAGATGCTGGACGACATCCCGATGGACGACCGCGACACCAAGGGCGACGTCTATGAATACATGCTGGGCAAGATCGCGAGTGCCGGAACCAATGGCCAGTTCCGCACGCCCCGCCATATCATCGAGCTGATGGTGAACCTGATGGCGCCGCAGCCCGGCGATACCATCTGCGACCCGGCCGCGGGCACCTGCGGCTTCCTCGTGGCGGCAGGGGAATACCTGCGCGAGCACCACCCGCAGATGCTGCGCAGCAAGGAGCAGCGCGAACATTTCCACAATGGCATGTTCCACGGCTTCGACTTCGACTCCACCATGCTGCGAATCGGCGCGATGAACATGACCCTGCACGGGGTCGACAACGCCGATGTGTCCTACCGCGACAGCCTGGCGGAGGAGCACGGCAGCGACGCGGGCGCCTATTCGCTGATCTTGGCCAACCCGCCTTTTGCGGGCTCGCTGGATTACGACACCACCGCAAAGGATCTGCTGAAGATCGTCAAGACCAAGAAGACCGAGCTGCTGTTCATGGCGCTGTTCCTGCGGCTGCTGCGCACCGGCGGGCGGGCCGCTGTTGTCGTGCCGGACGGGGTGCTGTTCGGCTCCTCCAAGGCGCATAAGGACATCCGCCGCATGCTGGTGGAGGAGCACAAGCTGGACGCCATCATCAAGCTGCCCTCGGGCGTGTTCCGCCCCTATGCCGGTGTGTCCTGCGCCATCGTGGTGTTCACCAAGACCGGCGTCGGGGGCACTGAGAACGTCTGGTTCTACGACATGGCGACGGATGGTTTCAGCCTGGATGACAAGCGCACGCCGCTGCTGGATGCCGCCAAGCTGGGTGCCCGGCCGGCCGAGGCGCTGGGCGAAGGCGAGCACGCCAAGAACAACCTGCCCGACATCCTGGCCCGCTGGCAGGCGCTGGAGGGTGAGGCCGAGCGCCCCCGCACCGCGCAGAGTTTTGTGGTGCCCGCGGCGGAGATCATCGCCACCGGGTCCTGGGATTTGTCGCTGAACCGCTACAAGGAGATCGAGCACGAGGAGGTCGACCATGCCGCCCCGGCCGAGATCATCGCCGAACTGCGCGCGCTGGAGGGTGAGATTGCCGAGGGGCTGGACCGGCTGGAAGGGATGCTGGGATGAGCTGGCCCCTCGTCGAATTGCAGAGCTTCTGTCGCACTGGAAGTGGGACCACACCATCAAGGAAGAACGCAGAGTTCTATGAGGGCACAATTCCGTGGGTCAAATCTGGCGAATTGCGCGAAACAGAAATTTGCTCAACGGATGAACATGTTTCTGCTGAGGCCCTTCAGAAAACAGCTTTGAAACTGGTTCCGAAAGGCGCGCTATTGGTGGCGATGTATGGTGCCACTGTTGGCCGCGTGGGTTTACTAGGTGTGGAAGCGACTACCAACCAAGCGGTATGCCACGTTGTCCCGGACGCTTCTAAAGCTGATACTGGTTACATGTTTCACTTGCTGCAAGCAAAGGCAGCTGAACTGGTGTCGCGCGGCGTCGGTGGCGCGCAGCCGAATATTAGTCAGGGCATCATCAAATCGCTCAAAATCCCCCTGCCGCCGCTGGAGGAGCAAAAGCGGATTGCGGGGATACTGGATCAGGCCGCAGAGCTCTGCCGCCTCCGCACCCGCGCCCTCGACACGCTGAACACCCTCGGCCAGGCGATCTTTCATGAGATGTTTGCGTCGGCCCTCGAAGAGAGCACCCTCGGACGCTTTGGCGATAAAGTTCAAGAGTTCCGCTATGGCTCATCGAACAAATCTAGTGAGGTTGGTACACCTACGCTTCGTATACCCAATATTCTTGGGGGAAAGATCGACACAACGAGCATAAAAACTGTTGAAGTCACCGAAGCTGAGTTGAATCGGCTTCGGCTTGCAGATGGCGACCTACTTTTTGTCAGGTCGAACGGGAATCCCGACAATGTAGGCCGTTGCGCGGCCTTCTCGCACGCTTCGGTCTCGAACGCTGGTATGGGGGAAGAGTGGATCTTTGCTTCATACCTGATCCGGGCCCGCTTGAAGAATGAGATCGACCCCGTTTTCGCGGCTACCTTTTTCGCTACTGGAGTCGCGCGCAAGGCTGTACGTGACCGCTGCAAGACTTCAGCAGGTCAATACAATATCAACACCGAAGGACTTGCTTCGCTACCTTTCCCAAATGTGCCGAGCGCCCTACAGCGCGTTTTCAGGGCAAGGGTTGCTTCAGTTCGAGATCAGCTCGATTTGAAAGCGGCTGTGATTCTGAAGCAAAATGCCCTCTTCGCCTCCCTCCAACACCGCGCCTTCCGCGGGGAGCTTTGACAGGAGCCAGCTGATGACATTGCAAAACCGCGTCGATCCCTTTGGCCAGTTTCACGCCACCTCTGCCCGCGGCACGCTGATGGGCAACCGGGGCATTCTGCATGACGATCAGCAAAATGTGCTGAAGACCCATGCTCATCAGAACTGGGTTTCCTGCGCGCTGTCCTTCAAGGGCCGCAAGCGGCAGATCATGGCGCCGGGCCGCTATACCGAGCTGTTCTTCCTGGACGAGGCTACGGCGCTGGCAGCCGGTCACCGCCCCTGCGCCACCTGCCGCCGCGACCAATACCGGGAATTCATCGCCCTGTGGCAGGCGGTGCATGGCGGGGCCGAGGAAGGCCGCTCGTTGCCGCAGACCATTGATCGGGCACTGCACCGGGCGCGGATCACCCGGCAGCGGGCCCAGATCACCCATCAGGCAGACGGCGCGGAGCTGCCGGACGGGACCATCATCGCCGAGGGCGGCGTGCCGCAGCTCTTGTGGCAGGGGCGGCGGTATGGCTGGAGCTTTGACGGCTACAGCGCGCTGGGGGATGCGCCACAGGGCACGGTGACTGTCCTGACGCCGGCGCCGCTGGTTGCTGTCTTGCGGGCGGGCTACCGGCCCCAGGTGCATGATAGTCTGGAGAGCGCGGACTGAACGGCGCTCTCATGGGTTGATCGGCGGGCCACGCGCTCCTAGGCTGCTGGCATTATTTGGATTCTCTCATGACACAGTTTGCATTTCTCGCCGAAGATTTCCCCGTCCTGCACAAACATGCTGCCAAGGCCGAAACCCATGCCCTGTCCGATCCGCGCGGCGCGTGCTTCTGGGCCCGGCTGACGCTGGAAACGGCGCTCAAGTGGATCTACCGCACCGACCCGGCTCTGCGGCGCGTCTACACCGACACACTGGCCGCGATGATCGCGGAACCCAGCCTGGAGGCGCTGACCGGCCCCGCGATCACCGCCAAGGCGCGGTATATCAAAGACCAGGGCAACCGCGCCGCGCATGATGCGGGCAAGCCGCTGACCGCCCATGATGCCACCGCCTGCGTGCGGGAGCTGTTTCATGTCTGTTATTGGTTTGCACGCACCTACGCCAAGGTGAACCGCCCGGATCCGGCGCTGGGCTTTGACGTCGGCAAGCTGGAGAAGTCGCTGACGATCACCGCCAGCACCGTTGCCCAGATCCAGAAGGTCGAAGGCGAGATCAAGGCTGAGCGCAAGCGGGCAGAGGCGGCCGAGGAAGCCTTGCGGGCCTCGGAGGAGGGGCGTCAGAAGCTGGATGCTGAACTGGCCACCGTTCGCGCCGAGATCGCCGCCCTGCGCAAGGCCAATAGCGCGGTGCAGGACACCCATGACTACAACGAGGCAGAGACCCGCGACAGCTTCATCGATTTGCTGCTGGCCGAGGCGGGCTGGCCGCTGGACCAAGAGCGGGACCGTGAGTTTCCGGTCACCGGGATGCCGACCAGCAGCGGCAACGGGTTCGTTGATTATGTGCTGTGGGGCGATGACGGCAAGCCGCTGGCGGTGGTGGAGGCCAAACGCAGCAAGAAAGACGGCCGCACGGGTCAGCATCAGGCGAAGCTATATGCCGACTGTCTGCAGGCGGCGTACGGCCGCCGTCCGGTGATCTTCACCACCAATGGCTATGAGCATTGGATCTGGGACGACCTGGCCTATCCGCCGCGGCAGATCTCGGGGTTTCTGAAAAAGGACGAGCTGCAGCTGCTGCACCAGCGCCGCGACAATGTTCGCGCCTTGTCCACGGTGGATGTCGATCCCGACATTGCAGGGCGCCATTACCAGCAGCGGGCCATCCGGCGTGTCGGCGAAGCCTTTGAGAAGCACGCGCAGCGCAAGGCCTTGCTGGTCATGGCCACCGGCAGCGGCAAGACCCGGACCGTGATTGCCCTGATCGACCAGCTGATGCGGGCAAACCGTGTGAAGCGGGTGCTGTTCCTGGCGGACCGGGTGGCGCTGGTCAAACAGGCGCATAGCGCATTCAAGGCGCATCTGTCTGCAACCCCTTGTGCCAACCTGTTGGAAAGGCACGATCCGAAGAAGAACGACCACTCCGGCGCGCGCGTTTGCTTGTCGACCTATCCGACGATGATGGGGTTGATCGAGGAGATGCAGGGCGGCGAGAAACGCTATGGACCTGGTCATTTTGACCTGATCGTCATTGATGAGGCGCACCGCTCGGTTTACCGCAAGTACCGGGCGATCTTCAGCTACTTCGACAGCCTGCTGGTCGGGCTTACGGCCACGCCGCGCGATGAAATCGACAAAGACACCTACTCGCTGTTCGGGCTGGAGAAGGGGGTTCCGACCGACGCCTATGATCTGGATGATGCCGTGAGTGACGGCTACCTGGTGCCGCCCACCACGATTTCTGTCCCGCTGAAATTCCAGCGCGAAGGCATTGCGTACGATCAACTGAGCGAAGAGGAAAAAGAGGCCTGGGACGCCATCGAGTGGGACGAGGAGGGCACCGAACGCGACCGCGTCGAGAGTGCCGATTTGAACAAATGGCTGTTTAACATCGATACCGTCGACAAGGTGCTGGAGCACCTGATGCGCAACGGGATCAGGGTGTCGGATGGCGACCGGTTGGGCAAGACCATCATTTTTGCGAAGAACAGCAAGCACGCGCAGTTCATCGTGGAACGGTTTGACGCGAACTATCCCCACTATAAGGGCGAATTCGCCAAGCTCATTGATTTCAGTGTCTCCCACCCGCAGTCGTTGATTGACGACTTCTCGGAGGTCGACAAGGCCCCACATATCGCAGTTTCTGTGGATATGCTCGATACAGGGATTGACGTTCCAGAGGTCGTAAACCTTGTTTTCTTCAAGATCGTACGGTCCAAGACGAAATTCTGGCAGATGGTCGGCCGCGGCACGCGCCTGTGCCCCGATTTGTTCGGGCCGGGCGAGGACAAGCAGCAGTTTGTCATTTTTGACTTTTGTCAGAACCTGGAGTTTTTCCAGGAGAACCCGAATGTCATGGATGGATCAGGCGCTAAACCCATAGGCGAGAGGCTGTTCACTAGCCGTGTGGAGCTGATCGAAGCTTTGGGGGAGAGTGGGGAGGAGCACCAAGGTCTGATTGCGGCGACTAAGACCCGCCTGCGTGAAGAGGTTATGGGCATGCCGATCGACAATTTCATCGTGCGTGCCAAGCGCCGCAGTGTTGAGCGGTTCCGTGACGTCGCTAGCTGGGAGGAGCTGAACCTCGATGCCCGCATGGCCCTGATCGAGGATCTCGCAGGTCTGCCAACCGCCTATGACGATGGTAAGCTGCCAGCGAAACAGTTCGATCTGCTGATCCTGAATGCGCAGCTGGAGCTGCTAAGGCGGCAAGGCGGTTTCACTCGTTTTCAGGACCGCATCGTAAAGTTCGCGTCCAGGCTTGAAGAGCTTTCCAACGTGCCGCTTGTCTCCAAGGAGCTGAAGTTGATCCTCGAAATCCAGGCGGAAGCATACTGGGAAGATATCACGCCGGAGATGCTGGAAAGCGTCCGGCGCCGCCTTCGGCATCTGGCAGAACTGATCAAGCCAACTGAACGCAAAATCGTAATCACTGACTTTGGGGATGACATCGGTGAGGGTAACCCCATGACTATGCCCGAGGTCGGCAGCGGCGTCGACAAGGCCCGATTCAAGATGAAGGTCCGTCGTTTTATTGAGCAGCACAGGGACCACATTACCTTAATCAAGGTCCGCCGTGGCGAAGCGCTGACAAAACAGGATATTAATGAGCTTGAGCGTATTCTTATCGAACAGGAAGTCGCGGATGATGCCATAATCTCCGATCTGGCAGGTGAAGGCGGATTGGGCCGGTTTCTGCGGTCGCTGACTGGGCTGGACCGCGCCGCGGCTAAGGTGAATTAGTCTTGATGTGATCTGACACCGCCCCCTTCTCAGCAAGCTGAAACGGGGGCGGCGCATCTCTTGAAGGAGATGATGGTTGCCCGTTTTGATGGTGGTGCAAACCCAACCACAAAACGAGGAAACCACGATGTTGAATACTACCGACAAGATCATCAAACACAAAACCGGTCTGCTGAACCTGGCCGAGGAATTGGGTAATGTGTCGAAAGCCTGCCAGGTCATGGGCTACAGCCGGGACACATTCTATCGCTATAAGGCGGCGGTTGAAGACGGCGGCGTGGAGGCGCTGTTCGAGCGCACCCGGCGCAAGCCCAATCTGGCGAACCGGGTGGACGAAGTCACGGAACAAGCGGTCATCAAATCCGCCACTGATTTCCCGGCCTATGGCCAGGCCCGCACCTCAAACGAGCTGCGCAAACTGGGTGTGTTTGTCTCGCCCTCGGGTGTCCGGTCGATCTGGCTGCGGCACGATCTGGCGAATTTCAAAACCCGGCTCAAGGCACTGGAGGCCAAGGTCGCCGAAGAAGGCACCATCCTGACCGAAGCGCAGGTGCAGGCGCTGGAAAAGAAGAAGCTGGACGATGAAGCCTGCGGCGAGATCGAGACCGCTCACCCAGGCTATCTCGGGTCACAGGACACGTTCTATGTAGGCACCCTCAAAGGCGTCGGGCGGATCTATCAGCAGACCTACGTCGACACCTATTGCAAGGTGGCGCATGCCAAGCTCTACACCACCAAAACGCCCAT
>NZ_JBVVXU010000030.1:0-30865 GCF_055902035.1 Leisingera sp. SA215
CCGTTCCAAACCGGGTTTGGCTTGCTGACATTACTTACGTCGATACGGACGAAGGATGGCTCTACGCCGCCGCTATCAAAGACATGGCAACACGTGAAATCGTCGGCTGGGCAATGGACGATCATCTACGATCCGAACTGTGCTGTGATGCCTTGAACATGGCCCTGGGGCGCCGTGGACCGGTTCCAGGGCTCATTCATCATTCGGATCGCGGCGTGCAATACGCAGGAGAAGAATACCGCAAATTGCTCGGGGCGGCACGCATCACGCAATCCATGAGCCGTACGGGCGAATGCCTGGATAACGCTCCAATGGAAAGTTTCTTCGCATCACTGAAAAAGGAACTGGTTCATAGGGAGCGCTTCAAAACGCGCGTCCAGGCAAAGGCGGCGATCTTCGAATACATTGAGGTCTTCTACAATCGCCAGCGGCGTCATTCCGCAATCGGCTACCTAACCCCCGCGCAAGCCTACGAAACCATGACTTGGAAAAGCGCAGCATAGGGTCAATAATCAAACTGTCCGGATATCGGGACGAACTCCAGGATCATTACGCGCCCGTTCTGAAGGCGCTGGCCAAGGGGCCGGCAACCGTGCGCAGCCTGCTGGATCAGGGGGTGTTCGGCGCCATGGACTGGGGCAGCATCTCCCGGATGCTGACGGTCCTCGCCGGTACCGGATGCATCACCCCCTGCCTGCCGCAGGAGGGGCTGGCCCAGCGGGCGGCTGCTTGCCGCGCCTTCAACCTGGCGGTCTGCAAGCGGGCCGAGGACAGCGGCACATTGCGCTTTCTGGCCTCCCCGGTCACCGGCGGCGGGGTTGAGGCGGACCGGTTCGAGCAGCTGTTCCTGCTGGCCCGCAGCGAAGGCCATGAGACGCCTGCCGATTGGGCGGCGCTGGCCTGGCGCATTCTGGCGCCGCAGGGCCAGCGGCTGCAGCACGACGGCCGGGTGCTGGAGACCGAGGAGGAAAACCTTGCCCTGCTGGGGGCCAGGGCGGGCAATTTCGCCGCCCGCCGCCTGCCGCTGTTCCTAAAGCTGGGGCTGACGCTGGAAGACACCCGGCAGGACCAGGCGCAGATCCCGGCACCGGACCAGGCCCGGGGCGCCGCGGCGTGATCCCGCTGCGGCCGGGGGCGGCGTCCGGCCGGCCCCGGCCGCAGGGGAAAACCCTGTCCTTGCGCCGCCGCATTAGCAATTTGAAAAGCTGTGCCGCTTAAACAGAAGCGGCCCCATACACTCACTGACAGGAATTCGCTCGTGTCCTTTGAAGACCGCACGCTGGCTGCCCGAACGACGGGCAGGGAATCGGCTTTTGCCCTCGACGAGGTGTTTTTCTCCCGCACTGACACCCGTGGTGTGATCCAGGCCGGCAATGCGGTGTTCAGCCGTGTCGCCAAACACCCGCTGGAGGATCTGCTGGGCGCGCCGCACAAGGTGATCCGCCATCCGGACATGCCGCGCGCGGTGTTCCAGCTCTTGTGGGACAGGATCAAGGACGGCGGCACCGTTGGCGCCTATGTCAAGAACCGGGCCAGCGATGGCAGCTATTACTGGGTCTTTGCGGTCGTCACCCCCTGCGAAAACGGCTACCTGTCGGCGCGGATCAAGCCCACCAGCCCGCTGCTCAGGACCGTCGAGCAGGAATACGCGCTGCTGCGCCAGGCGGAGCGCGGCGACGGACTGGCCCCTGAAGACAGCGCCGCGCTGCTGCTGGCGCGGCTTCAGCAGCTTGGCTTTGCCACCTACAACGACTTTGCCGGCCATGCCCTGGCGGAGGAGCTCATGGCCCGCGATGCAGGCCTGAAGCGCCCCGCGGACGCCCGCCTGGCGGAACGCCGGGCGATGCATTCCGCAGCCGGGGATCTGCTGCAGGAAACCGAGGCGCTGGTGCAGGAATTCGAATCGATGCGCACCATCCCGCACAACCTGCGGGTCATTGCCTCGCGGATCGAACCGGCCGGCGGGCCGGTCACCGTTCTGTCCGAGAACTACAACGCGATGTCGCGCGACATGTCCAATTGGTTCGAGGCCCATGTCTGGGGAAAGAACAGCAATTTCCGCGCCATCAATGGCACCGTCACGGCAGCCATCTTTGTCGAAGGGCTGGCGCGGATCCTCACCGAATGCGGCCGTCAGCTCAATCAGGAAGACGGCGCCGCAGCCATTGATATCAATCGTGAACAGGCGATTCTGGCGCAGCTCAGCGAAGATCAGTTCACCAAGGCCAGGGCCAGCCTGCAGGATGTCCGGTTCGAGGCCGGCCGCATTATGAAGGCCTGCATGACCCTGCACCGCCACTTCATGGCGCTGACAACAACCCGGGTGCTGTGCAAGATCGAATGCGCCCGGCTGGGCAGTGCCGGTGAATCTCTGAACACGATCATTGATGAGCTGGGCCGGTTCCAGGACCGGATTTCCGCCCGGCTGGAAAAGATCACGGAGCTCAGCACCGCCCTCGCATCCGAGGAGAAATAGCCCGCGCTCCGGGGTGTTTCTCTGCCGCTGTTCCGGTCCAGCTTTTGCGAAACGCGGCAGGCGGCTGCCGGTCGCGCTTCTTGAACCGGATCGGCAGCTGCGTGGCGCTGCTGAAACCGGTGGCGGCTTAAATCCCGGCCACCGTCATGTTGGTTTCATTCAGCAGCGCCAGGCCGGTGTTGATGCGATGCCTTCGGCGCAGGCCACCGGCGCGCTGTTCCGTCAGACGGTCAGCATGGCCACTGGCTCGCCGCTGTCTTCCCAGGCGGTGATTTCGTCTTCGCTTGCCTTGGGCGAAAACAGCCCGGTCATCGCATAGAAGATGCCGATCAGCGGCGACAGCCAGCAGGCAAAGGCCAGCGGGATGTACAGCAGGTTTTCAAAATTGCCGTCGGAAATCCCCAGCGCCAGCGCCGAGATCACAAAGGCGCCGCCCGCGTTCCAGGGGATCAGCGGCGACACCAGCGTGCCGCCTTCTTCGATCGCGCGCGACAGGTTCAGCGGCGAATACTTCATGCCGCGGTAAACCGGCGCATACATCCGGCCGGGCAGGGCAATCGACAGGTAGGGGTCGCCCGCCACGGTGTTGGTCGCAACCGATGTCAGGATCGCCGAGGCCTGAATGCCGGCAAAGCTTTTGACCCGCGCAATGATCACCTCGATGATCGCCTGCAGGCAGCCGGTGCGCTCCAGCGCGCCGCCGAACCCCAGCGCCAGCAGCACCAGCGAGATGGTCCACATCATCGACTGGATGCCGCCGCGGTTCAGCAGCGGGTCGATTTCCGGCACGCCGGTTTCAATCGCATAGCCGCTGTTGGCAAAGGTGAAGGTCTCATGCAGGCCCGCGCCCTGGCACGCCACCGCCAGGATGCCGCCGGCCAGAGCACCGGCAAACAGCGACGGGATGGGGGGCTGCTTCTTCACCGCCAGCGCGATGACCAAGACGGGCGGCAGCAGCATCAGCGGCGAGATCCAGAACGCGCCGTCCAGCGCCTCGGTGATCGCGTCGATCCGTTCAAACGACACTTGCGAGGTGTCGATCAGGGTGAATCCGGCAACCAGATAGACCGCCAGCGCGATCAGCATCGACGGCACCGTGGTCGGCAGCATGTTGCGGATGTGGTCGAACAGGTTGGTGCCGGTCACCGCAGGCGCCAGGTTGGTGGTGTCCGACAGGGGCGAGATCTTGTCACCGAAAAACGCGCCCGAAACCACCGCACCGGCGGTCCAGTACATCGGAATGCCAAAGCCCGCGCCGATGCCCATCAGCGCCAGTCCGACGGTGCCCACCGTGCCCCAGGAGGTGCCCAGCGACACCGACACGACCGCGCACAGCACCATGCCCGCGGCCAGGAACAGCTCCGGCGACAGGATTTTCAGCCCGTAGTAGATCAGCGTCGGCACCGTGCCGCTGGCAATCCAGATGCCGACAATCATGCCGACGTTGATCAGGATCGCCAGAGAGGGCAGCGAAATGGTCACGACATGGAACACGCCTTCTTCGATATTGCCCCACTTATGGCCCAGCTTCAGGCCGGCCAGCGCGGTGATGGCGATGCCGATGGCCAGCGGAATATGCGGGGTGAAATCGCCGAAATAAAACAGCTGGACGCCCAGAACACCCAGTGTCAGCACGATGGGCAGCAGCGCCATCGCCAAGCCGGGCTTCACGATGTTCGGATCATTTGGTGACACGGATATCTCCTTGGTTCGGTCAAATCGCCTGTCAAAGGCGGATGCGGACACACAGCAGAAATCGGCCCCGGGGTCGCGCCGGAACCGCGCCGGAATGCACGGCGTTTGCGACAATCAGGGAGTTTTTCCCCAATCGGGGATCTGCGGCTCTTCGGGGGGAAATTCCCGGTCCCGGCGTTGCGGCCGCCAGGGTTTCTGTCCAGCCTGGGCGGGGGCAGACCAGCCGCGCTTTGCGCAAAAGCAACAGCCGCCGGGTCTTTGCGGCTGGTTTCTGGATAATCCTGATGTATGGCGTAGTTTGAACGGTACGCCAATCGCTTGGGAACCGGAATGAACAGACTGCGCAACCCCCGCACCGGGGTCGATCAGGGCGATACCGAGGTGTTTTCGGATTTCGAAGACGGCGGCGAGATGTGGACCGGCTCCGGCCCGCGTGAGCGGCGCCGCGCCGTGAGTTTCACAGTGGCCTTTGCCCGCCCGCCGGCCGTGCATGTGTCGCCTTCGCTGTGGGATATGGACACCTCCGCCGCGATCCGGGCCGAGCTGGTGGCGGAAAACATTACCTGCGAAGGGTTTGAAATCGTCTTCCGCACCTGGGCTGACAGCCGCGCCGCCCGCCTGCGCGCGGGCTGGCTGGCCATTGGCGACCTGCCCCATGCCGATGACTGGGACGTCGACTAGGGCGCGGCGCTAGACCTTGGCGGTCAGGGTTCCGGCCTGCAGCAGTTTTTGAAACCTGGGGCACTCCAGATGGCTGGGCGCCGGGCAGTCTGCCACATGGCGCAGCGCATCGCGCAGGGCCGACAGCTCGCGGATCTGCGCCTCCAGCGCATCGGCGCGGTCGTGCAGCTGGCTGCGCGGCAGATCCGGCTGGCCGTCCTTGCCGAACAGGCCCGCAATTTCCTGCAGCGAAAACCCGGCCGCCTTGCCCAGCGTGATCAGCGACAGCTGCAGCAGCGTCTCCCGCCCGAACTGCCGCCGCAGCCCCTTGCGCCCGGCAGAGGTGATCAGCCCGATTTCCTCGTAGTACCGCAGTGCCGAGGGGGCCACGCCGGAACGTTCCGCGACCTCGCCGATATCCAGAAGTTTCATGTTTGACCTCAAGCCGCCTTGAAGAGGCAGGCTGCCAGACCTGCACCGGCAGGGCAAGAAGGTTCCTGCGCAGACCGTCCGGCTGGCGCTCTGAAACCGCGCAACACGCCTTGCAGACTTGGCGCTTGGTTCAATGGAACGCCAAGGCAGCCGCCAACGCAGATTGCGGCACCCGGGCGGCAAACCGGTCTTGACTTCAAGATGAGTTGAAGTTGTACGCCAGCTCCGGACTCAATGTGCGAACAAAGGAAAAGGCAGAGTGTGCTATGATAGATGAACTCATTTTCAAGGCGGTCCTGGCCGGGACCGGGGCAACGGTTTTCATGGACTTGGTTGCACTGGCCCAGAAACGGCTTCTGTCCATGCGGTCTCTGGACTATGCGATGGTCGGCCGATGGCTTGGCCATGCCGTCCGGGGGCGCTTCATTCACCGGCCCATCACGGCGAGCCGGCCGGTTCCCGGCGAGCGGCTGATCGGCTGGACCGCGCATTACCTGACCGGCATCCTGTTTGCAGCGGCATTTCTGGCGGCGATCGGGGAGGAATGGCTTAATAACCCCAGCCTTTGGCCGGCGCTGGCGTTTGGCGCCCTGACAGTGTGCGCGCCATTCCTGATCCTTCAACCTGGCCTTGGGGCAGGGATCGCTGCGCGGCGGACACCGGCGCCGAACATGGCCCGGCTGAAAAGCCTGGCGGCGCATCTCACCTTCGGAGCCGGGCTTTGGGTGTCGGCGCACAGCCTTTCACTGCTGTAGCGCCTGCCTGCGGCTGCCCCGCTGCAGGTACGGAAACAGATCCGGAAAAGACAAAAAGCCCCGCAATCGCGGGGCTTTCATCACGTCCGGACACCAGCCGCCTCAGCTGCCGTTAAAGGTCAGGCTCTCGTAGATCGGCACCAGGGTTTTGTCCTCGAACAGCGACGACACCGATGTGCCGTGCCAGATGTTCAGGATCGCCTGGGTGAACAGCGGCGCGGTCGGCAGGATGCGGATGTTGGGCGCGGCAGCGACGGCGTCGGTCGGCTGGATCGAATCGGTCAGCACCAGCGATTTCATCACCGAATTGGTGACCCGCTCCACCGCCGGGCCGCTCATCACGCCGTGGGTGATATAGGCGTGCACCTCCTTGGCACCGTTGTCCAGCAGCACCTGCGCCGCCTTGCACAGCGTGCCGGCGGTGTCGCACATGTCGTCGATGATCAGGCAGATCTTGTCCTTCACATCGCCGATCACGGTCATCTCGGCCACTTCACCGGCCTTCTCGCGGCGCTTGTCGACGATCGACAGCGGCGCGTTGATCCGCTTGGCCAGCTCGCGGGCCCGGGCCACGCCGCCGACGTCGGGCGACACCACCATCAGCTCGTCCATGCTGTCCTTGAACTGGTTCTTCACATCCAGCGCAAAGATCGGCGAGGCATAAAGGTTGTCCACCGGGATATCGAAGAAGCCCTGGATCTGGGCCGCGTGCAGGTCCATGGTCAGCACCCGCTCAATGCCTGCACCGGTCAGCATATTGGCCACCAGCTTGGCCGAGATCGGCGTGCGCGCCTTGGTGCGGCGGTCCTGGCGGGCATAGCCGAAGTAAGGGATGACTGCGGTGATCCGCTGGGCCGAGGACCGGCGCAGCGCATCGGCGATGATCAGCAGCTCCATCAGGTTGTCATTGGCCGGGTTCGAGGTCGGCTGAATGATGAACATGTCCTCGCCGCGGACGTTCTCATAGACTTCGACGAAGATCTCGCCGTCGTTGAACCGCTCGACGCGGGCATCCACCAGCCCCTGGTCGACACCGCGGTGCAGGCTCATACGGCGGCTGATGGCTTGGGCAAGAGGAAGGTTGGCGTTCCCAGCGATAAGCTTGGGTTCGTTCAAAGTCGGCATTGGCTGATATCCCCAGGCAGCAATGGCAATGTGTCAGATTCGTGATATTGAACCCCGCTTATCATGCACATACCCTCACGCAAAGTTCTAAGCGGGAGATACAGCCTATGGCAGCGTTCGATTACTACTTCTCAACCATGTCGCCCTTTGCCTATCTGGCCGGCACACGGCCGTGGGAGATTGCCGCCCGCCACGGGGCAGAGGTGACTTGCAAACCTTTGGATATCTTGGCGTTGTTTTCCCGCACCGGCGGCACGCCTCCGGGCGAGCGTCATCCGGCGCGCCAGGAATACCGCCTGATTGAGCTGGAGCGCCAGGCGGCCAGGCTGGGCATCCCTGTCAATCTGAAACCGGCCTATTGGCCCGTCAATCCCGCGCCCTCCTCTTACGCCATCATCGCCGCGCAAGCCGCAGGCGGCGGCAGCATGGGGCAATTGGTGCAGTCGATCCTGCGCGCCTGCTGGGCCGAGGAGAAGAACATTGCCGAGGACGCGGTGATCCGCGACTGCCTCAAAGGCGCCGGCTTCGACCCCGCGCTGGCTGACAGCGGCCTCCTGGCCGGCGCCGAGACCTATGCGCAGAACCTCGAGGATGCGGTCAAGGCCGGCGTGTTCGGGTCGCCGTTCTGGGTGACTGCCGAGGGGGCCAGGTTCTGGGGCCAGGACCGGCTCGAAGACCTGGACGCGCATCTGGCGGGGCTGGCGGCGTGACAGCCGCCGGTCCGGACCTGCCCGGGGGGGTGTTTTCGCGCAGTTTCGGCCATGGGCCGCGCAACGTGCTGGCGGTGCATTGCTCGCTGGCCCATTCCGGCGCCTGGCGCCGCCTGGCCGGGGAGATGGCTGAGGACATCACCGTCACCGCCTTCGACATGCTCAGCCACGGGCGCAGCCCGGACTGGGATGGCACCGGCGACTATCAGCTGCTGAACGCTGACGCGGGCCTTGCCTTGCTGGACCGGCCGGCGGATCTGATCGGGCATTCCTTCGGCGCCACCGTGGCCCTGCGGATGGCGATGGCCAGACCGCATCTGGTGCGCAGCCTGACGCTGATCGAACCGGTGCTGTTTGCCGTCGCCAAATCCGATGCCCCGGCGGCCTTTGCCGCCCTAAAGGCCGCCAGCCGGCCCATTGATGCGGCCTGGGCCGCGGCCGATCTCGCGCTGACGGCGCGGCTGTTCAACCGGATGTGGGGCGCGGGAGAGCCGAAGTGGCCCGACATGCCCGAGCAGGCCCGCGCCGCGATGGTGCGCGCAATCCCCGTGGTTCCGGCCTGCTACCCGGCGCTTTACGATGATGCCAACGGCACCCTGGCCCCAGGCGCGCTGGATCCTGTTGACATGCCTGTGCTGCTGCTTCACGGCAGTGAAAGCCCGGCCGTGATCGGGGCCATTGTCGGCGGGTTCAGCCGCCGTCTGGCCAAGGCCCGCGCGCTGTCGGTGCCGGGCGCGGGCCATATGCTGCCGGTGACCCATGCCGCTGAAACAGCGCAGCTGCTGCGCAGCTTCTGGGGCCCTGCCTGACGGTCAGCCGGGGGGGCGGTGGCAACGGGCAGCCTGACGCTTTGGAATATCCGCCGTCTGCCGCTAAACTGCAGGGCAGGGAACAAGCGGCAGGAGGGATACATGCCTGAACTGGATTTCTGGTATTCGATCGGCAGCACTTACAGCTACCTGACGGTGATGCGGATCACCGATGCGGCCGCCCGGGCCGGCGTGCCGGTGCGCTGGCGCCCGTTCAACGTGCGCCAGGTGATGACGGTGCAGAACAACATCCCCTTCAAGGACAAGCCGGAAAAAACCGCCTATATGTGGCGCGACATCGAACGCCGGGCGCAGCGTTACGGGTTTCATCCCAGGCTGCCGGCGCCTTATCCGCTGGCCGAGCTGGTGCTGGCCAATCAGGTGGCCGCCCTGGGCGCCGCCGAGGGCTGGGGCCAGGCCTATACCCAGGCGGCCTACCGCTGCTGGTTCGAGGCCGGTCAGCCCGCCGGGGCGGACCCGAACCTCACCGCCAGCCTGGAGGCCGCGGGCCAGGACCCCGCCCGCGCGGTTGCCGAAGCGCAATCGGATCCGGTTGTGCAGGCGCTGGCAAAGGCAACAGAGGAGGCGATGGCGCTGGGCATTTTCGGCGCCCCCAGCTTTGCCGTCAGCGGCGAAATCTTCTGGGGCGACGACCGGCTGGAGGATGCGCTGCTCTGGGCTCAAGAACACAGCTGATCTGATCCGGGCAGCGTCTTTCCGGCTGCAAATACTCCGGCGGAGGCCCGTCAGTGCCGGGGGCAAAACCCCCAACGGCCTCAGAGCAGCGACAGAAACGCCCGGATATCCTCTTCCGGCACCGACCAGTCGCAGACAAACCGGGCGGTGACCAGCTCCTGCTCCGGGCCTTGCAGCTGCCCGTCCCACAGGTGATAGGCCGCGCCCGCCGCAAAGAGCCGCTGGTGGGTGCTGCGGGGCAGGGCGGCAAAGATCATGTTGGCCTGCGGCGGATGGCTGAACCGGGCGCCTGCCGCCTGCAGCCCTTCGGCCAGCATCGCGCATTTGCTGTTGGCCGCGCCGGCATTGTCCAGCCACAGACCGTCCGTCAGATAGGCCAGCATCTGCGCCGACAGGTAGCGGTGCTTGGAAAACAGATGCGCGCCGCGCTTGCGGCGGTATTCGAATTCCTGCGCATGGGCCGGGTCGAAGAAGATCACCGCCTCAACCCCCAGGCAGCCGTTCTTGGTGCCGCCAAAGGACAGCGCAGACACGCCGGCCTTCCAGGTCATCTCGGCCGGCGTGCAGCCCAGCGACACCAGCGCATTGGCAAACCGCGCACCGTCCATATGCACCGGCAGGCCGAATTCACGCGCCACCGCGCCGAGCCCGGCCAGCTCCCCGAGCGAATAGACAGTGCCGAATTCAGTGACCTGCGACAGCGACACCGGCCCCCGCTGGGGCCCATGCACACCGCGGTTTTCCTCGCCCGCGATGGCTGCCCGCAAGGCGTCCGGCGTCATCTTGTCGGCATCGCAGACCGCGGTCAGCTTGGCGCCGCCGCTGAAAAACTCCGGCCCGTTGCATTCATCCACGCTGATATGCGCCTGCCGGGTGCAGAACATCGTCTGCCAGGGCTGGCACAGCACCGACAGTGCCAGCACATTGGCCGCGGTGCCGGTGGCCACCAGATAGACCGCCGCCTCCGGCGCCTCGAATATTTCGCGGATCCGGGCGGTGACCTGCTCCATCTGCGGATCGGCGCCATAGCCCATCGCATAGCCCTGGTTGGCCGTGGCCAGCGCCTCCAGGATCTGCTGCGGCACCGGGCCGGAATTGTCAGAGGCGAAATGCATGGCAGAAGCTCCTTGCGTGACGGGATGAAACAGGGATCAGGTGGGTTCCTCGATGATGTGGTCTTCCCACTCGTCTTCGGAAATCTCGAATTCGGACACGGTCCAGCCGCGCACCGAGACACCGGCCTCATGCACGCTGTCGGGGGTGCCGGTCAGCAGCGGGTGCCAGTCCGGCAGCGGCTTGCCCTGCCACAGCAGCCGGTAGGCGCAGGTTTCCGGCATCCAATAAGCGTGGGTATCCAGATTGTCCGGCTTCAGCACGATGCATTCCGGCACGAACTGGTGGCGGATCGGATACTGGCAGCAGCGGCAGCTCTCGTCATCCAGCAGGCGGCAGGCAACCCGGGTCAGTGCCACTTCGCCGGTCTCCTCGTCCTCCAGCTTGTTCAGGCAGCATTTTCCGCAGCCGTCGCACAGCGCTTCCCATTCCTTCTGGCTCAGCTTGTCCAGCGGCTTCTTCTCCCAGAAGCGCTTGCCCAGACCCGAGCGGTCGATCACGTCCTTGGCCGGTTTCATAACGCCCCCAGAAGGCCGCGCGCCTGGACGCAATCCGCGTCCATCTGTTCGATCAGCGCCTCCAGCCCGTCGAATTTCAGCTCCGGCCGCAAAAACGCCACCAGCGCAACCGACAGCGTCGCGCCGTAAAGATCGCCGGAAAAATCAAACAGGAAGGTCTCGATATTGGGCACCACGCCGCCGAACATCGGCCGCACCCCGATCGAGGCCGCGCCCAGATAGCTGCCGGTATGCGGCCCGTCCAGCACATCCACCAGCACCGCATACACCCCGAATCGCGGCTGATGCAGCCCTTCGATCGACATGTTCGCCGTCGGGAAACCCAGTTCCCGCCCGCGCTGCTCGCCGCCGATCACCACGCCTTCGATGCGGTGCCAATGGCCCAGCATTTCCTTGGCATCCGCAGGCCGGCCTTCGCTCAGCGCGTTGCGGATCGCGGTCGAGGAGACCGCGTGCTCGGAATATTCCATCAGCGGCGCAATGGTGACGCCAAAGCCGTATTGTTCGCCGAACCGCTTCAAGTCTCCGGCGTCGCCGGCACGGCCCTTGCCGAAACAGAAATCGGCGCCCACCACCACATGCGCCAGCCCCAGCCCCTTGGCGATCACGTCGCGGGCGAACTCCTCGGGCGTCAGGCTCGACAGCGCAGTGTTGAAATTCAGCTCGTAAAGCCGCGCTACACCCAGCTTCTCCAGCCGGTGCGCTCTGGTATCCGGCCGCATCAGCCGGAAGGGCGGCGCATCGGGCGCAAAATACTCGCGCGGATGCGGCTCAAAGGTCATCACCCCCAAGGGGGCGCCGGGGGCTGCCTTGCGGGCCAGCTCGATCACCGACTGATGGCCCAGATGCACGCCGTCGAAATTGCCGATGGCGACGGTGGCGCCCCGGTCCTGGTTTTCGACGAATTCAAAATCTCTGACGATACGCATGGCGCATGCCTATCCGCACCGCGCCGGCGGTTCAAGCGGCCAGTGGCGGGGGAGGAGGCAACAAACGCACACCCGCCCGGAATCAAGCCGTAAGCGCCGGGCGTGCCATAGGCGCTACTGCAGCAGGTGTTGCGCACCCGCCGTACGCCGTCTTCACCGGATCCTCATGCCGCTAGGCCAGACTGCCAGATGATCGATCACCCGCCATGGTTCCCGCGCGCGGGGCCATGATACAAGGCGCAGGCATCTGTGTGGCTGTCTGCGTATCCCCCGGAGACCGGCCCCGATAATAAGGGGGTCGCTCAGGAATTCCTGTCCGAGCAGGCCCCCGGCGGGGTCTGTCCACCTCCACCCGGCGGCGCCGCCATCCTTTACCGGATCAGCGCTCAAGGCATGAAACGGAACAGACCGGCAAAGCAAAACCGCCCGAGGCTTAATGCCCCCGGCGGCTGAACCTGCTGGAAAACCGCAGGCTGTGCAGGCGGCAGCCGCCTCAGTCGAACTTGCGTGAGGGCGCCATCACCATGGCTTCGCCGACCAGAACCTTCTTGCCGTCCACCATGCAGCGGCACTCCAGCTTGACCCGGCGCTTGTCGATCACGATATCCGTCACTTCGACTTCTGCCAGCACCATGTCGCCGGGCCGCACCGGGGCCAGGAACTTCAGCGACTGGCTCATGTAGATGGTGCCATGGCCGGGCAGCTGCTCGCCGATCACCGCCGAAATCAGCCCCGCGGTCAGCATCCCATGGGCAATCCGCCCCTCAAAGATGGTGTCCTGCGCGTATTCATCATCCAGGTGCACCGGATTGCGGTCGGTCGAAACCTCGGCGAATTTCTCGATGTCCTCATCGGTGATGGTTTTGCGCAGGTAACGCACCATTCCCATCTCGATGTCTTCGATGCAGATGGTTCCGCGCGGCATGTTGTCCAACATTCGATCCTCCGTTCACCCGTTTGACGCCAGGTGTCGATGAAACATTTGCGCGCCCGATTGCCCGCTTGCGCAACTTTATTACTTTGCAACTGCAGAAAATCAAGAGGTTTCTGACAAAAGAAAACCCCGCCCGGTAGGGGCAGGGTTCGGGTGATACTGCTGGGCAGCCCCGCTTGCGGCAGGGGGGCGGGCGCATGTTTACCTAAGAAATCCAATGGCATAGGTCGGCTCGATCTGCTCCTGCGCCGCATAGGCCTGCAGTGCTGCAGCTTCCGGCTGCAGCGATGTTTTTGTCTCGCTGGCTGCCAGCCCGCCGGTGATGAACAGGGAATCGATGCCTTCGCCCATGGCGCCGGCGATGTCGGTATGCGGCCCGTCGCCGATCGCCAGGATGTCGCCGTCGGCGATGTCCGTGCCCAGCTCCATCAGCCGCCGCCGCGCCAGATCATAAATCGGCGGATGCGGCTTGCCGAAATACAGGCTCTCGCCGCCCATCTCGGTGTAAAGCCGCGCCAGCGCGCCGGCGCACCATTCCCGCGTCTCGCCGCGGTCCACCACGATATCCGGGTTGGCGCACAACAGCTTCATGCCCTTCTGCTTGGCATACAGGAACTCGGGCCGGTTCACCGCCGGGTCGGCCTGCGGATCGAACGGGCCGCAGCAGACAATGCCCTCGGCCTCCTGCAGCGGCACCCGGGTGATTTCCACCGGTTCATGGATTACATGCAGCGGCTCGAAAAAGCCCGCATCGCGCTCCCATTCGCCCATGAAATAGACCGATGTGCCGACAGCCCCCGTGAACATCGCCGCCCGCGCGGAATCGCCCGAGGTCGAGATCGTGTCATAGGCGTCATCCGGCACGCCGAACTGCCCCAGCTGCGCCGCCACCCCGGCCCGCGGTTTCGGCGAATTGGTCAGCAGCACCACGATGCCGCCCTGCTTGCGGTAGGCCTGCAGCGCCGCCACCGCCTCGGGAAAGGCGGTGATGCCGTTGTGCACACAGCCCCAGAGGTCGACAAACAGCGCCTTGTAGCGGCCGGAGACTTCGGACAGGGAGTTGATGATCTGGGTCATGGCCGGGCTTTCTCGCGTAATTCACTTGCGGCCAGCTATGGCAGAGACGGCCGGGCTTGGCCAGTGAAAGGGCGCAAGCTGCGCGCGCCGGGCGGGGGGCGGGCCGCGGCGGATGCGTCAGCTGCCGTCAAAAAAATTCATGATATCGCCGGCCCGCTGCATCGTGTCAGCATAGCCGAGATCAATCAGCGCGCCAATGTAGTCCGGTTCGAACATCAGGTAGCTTTCGATCCGGCCATCGCTGTTCACCGCCCCGAAACTGCGTGTCAAAATCCGGATCGCGCGCGGCAGTTGGCCTGCATGTGACTGGGCAATTGTGCGCATGTCCTCGGACGGTGTCAGCAGGACGGCTTCAATTGGCCGCAGCGGCGTCTGTTTCTGCGCGTCCGGTCCGAGCAGCGAAATCGTCCGGTTGATCCTGGCCAGGCGCTCGTAATCGGCTTCAAGATTGTCGTTGAACAGAATATCGAGCGCATGGCCGGCGATGTCACCGACGCTCGGAGGCGGAGCTGCCAGATCGGCAGCGGACGGAGGCGGGCTGCTGTCGCGGGTGGTTATGACCAGGATCCGGTCGGCGCCGGTATGGATGGCGGGCGACAAGGGCGAGTTCAACCGTAGCGACCCGTCGCCGAAATAGCCGGTGTCCAGATGCACCGGGGCAAAGGCAAAAGGCAGGGCGGCCGAGGCCAGCATATGCTCCGGTCCGATGGCGGCACGCTCCCCGCGGCGGCGGGAGCGGTGCCAGTCCCGGATTTCCTGGCGGCCTTCGAAATAGGTGACGGAGACGCCCTCGGTATAACTGGACGCGGTAATGCAGAACGCGTGCAGCGCGCCGCTGCGAATGGAATGCTGCAGGTGATCCTTGTTGAATTCCCGGCGCAGCAGGCGGTGCAGCGGCGTGTAGTCCAGCAAGCCGCCGGTGATCGGAAACCCCAGCAACCGGAACGCCGGGGTCATCGCCCATCGCAGGCTGGTCAACAGCAAGGGCAGCGTGCGGGTGTCGTAAACCGAGCTGCTCCTGAGCGACCGCCAGAGCGCCTCCAAATGCCGCGCACCGGTCTGGAAATCATTCGAAGCGACCGCAACAGATGCTGCATTGATGGCGCCCACCGAGGCGCCGCAGACGATCTGAAAAGGCGAGCGGCGGCGGGCCGTGATCTCTGCAATCGCCTTGATGACGCCCACATGATAGGCACCGCGCGCGCCGCCGCCTTGCAGCACCAGAGCGGTCTTTTTGGATTGCTGAACTGAAGTTCTCACGCGAAGTCACCCAAGGTCCGGACGGCAGCCAGCAGCCAGCTTAGCAGCTTGGCGGCGGGTGCCAATGGAAACAAGCGCAGATGGCGGCCTTGGTACGCGCGCTGCAGGCTGATTGCAGTCATCCGCATGGGGGTGCCGCACCATTCCCGGCAAAGAAAAAAGGCGCCCCAAGGGGCGCCTTTTGCAGCTGAAACCGGCAGGGCCGATCAGACTTTCAGGTTTGGAATGATCTGCTTTTTGCGCGACATGATGCCCGGCAGCACCACAGTGTCGCCAGCCGCATCGGCGCCAAAGGATTTGCTGGCCACGGTCTTCACCAGGTCATTCGGCACCAGCAGGGTGGCTTCCTCGTTCAGGATGTCGACGACGAACAGCAGCACCTGGTCCACACCGTCTTCGGCCGCCACGGTTGTCATGGTTTCCATCAGCGATGCCTTGCGGTCCAGCACCACGGCGGGCGCGGTGGTTTCCAGCACCGAGACGCGGAATTTGGTGCCTTCGACGGCGTATTCCTTGGAGTCCATCCGCAGCAGTTCCGCGTCCGAGAAGGAGGAGACGTCGGATTTGGCGGCAAACATCTCGGCCGCGTAATCGGCAATATTGATGCCCAGATCAGCGGCCAGCTTTTCGGCCACCGCCTTGTCATGCGCGGTGGTGGTCGGCGAGCGGAATTCCAGGGTGTCGGACAGGATGCAGGTCAGCGCCGCGCCCTTGATGGCTTCCGGCATCTTGGCGGCATCGTCGCCCATCAGGTCGTGCATGATGGTGGCGGTGCAGGCCAGCGGCCGGATGGTGATGTCGATCGGGCCTTTGGTTTCCAGGCCGCCGACCAGCTTGTGGTGGTCGATGATCGCCTGCACATCGGCGCCGTTGATGTTGGCGGGCAGCTCGGCCGGGTTGTTGGTGTCGACGATCACAACGGCGGCATCATCGGCCACGTCAGCAATGATCGCGGGTTTCTCGAAACCCCAGCGCTGCAGCATAAAGGCGGCTTCGGTGTTCGGCTCGCCCAGCAGTTTGGGCTCGGCGGCAACGCCTTTCACCTCGTTCAGGTACCAGGCCCAGATGATCGGGGAGCCGGTGGAATCGGTGTCGGGGGATTTATGGCCGAATACTTGGATGGTCATGGGGCAGTCCTGTTCACTCAAGAGGTCCGAAGGGAGATTTGCGCGCCTTATAGGGCTGGCGCGCAGGCTTGTCACCCCGCAGGTGCTGCAATGCGGCCTTGTGCCTAAAACGGGGCGCGCTCCAGGCTGAAGCCCTTGGCTTGCAGCAGGTTCAGCACGCCATTCCTGCCGGGCAGATGGGCGGCGCCGACGGCGATGACGATCCGGTCCTGCCGCGCGGCCAGGATCGGTTTCAACCAGCGCTGGTTGCGCTGATCCAGCAGGCGGCGGTTGTACTGCTGCCACAGACGGGCGGTTTCGGCGCCGGAGAAACTGCTGTACTGGGCGCTGATCCAGGGGGCGAGCACAAAGGAAGTCCAGACGCTTTGGTCGAAATAGGCTTCAACCGGGGTGGCATCCTCGGGCTTGCCGGATTGCACCAGCTCCAGTTCCAGCGCCAGCATCCGGGCCTGATCCCTAAGCGGCAGGCCGGCGATTGCGGCCAGCGCCTGTTCCGGGGTTTCCAGCGCCCCCAGCGGGATCCGCTTGCGCCGGGCGAAATCGGAGATCCGGTCATCCAGCCCGCGCCGCAGGCCAAAGCCGTAGGGACGGCAGCCGCTTTGCACCACGAACATCGAAATCGCCCAGGGCTGCATCCGGTTCATAGTGTCCGGATTGACGCCGCTCAGCCGGGCCGTCAGCTGGAACCGCTCCCAGGCGTCGCGGGGCAGCAGCTGCCGCAATTCCTGGCCCTTGGGCAGCAGGAAACTGCGGGCCAGTTCGTCAGGCATCCGGTCCAGGCGCTGGAGGCCGGAGTCGGAGGTTTCCAGATAGATGGCCCCTGCGGCCGCCAGCACCGGACGCAGGGTGCGCATTACCTTGGCCATGCGGGCATCGCCGCCATGCATGGTGCCGATCACGTGGATGGTGCGGTTTGCCTTGGTGGCCACCCAGTGGTTGCCGCGGGAATACGGGGTGGCGGCCATCTCGCGCGCCAGCCGGGCTTCGGTGGCGGCGGGCAGGTGGTCGCGGTAGTCGATGCCGCGGCAGGCGGCATGGGCGGCAGGGGTCTGCAGAGCCAGGCCAAGTATCAGGCCAAAGGTCAGGGCGCGTGCAAGTGATATCCGTTTCATCATTAGCCCTTTCACCGGTTCCGGCGCGACCGCCTGGAGGTATGACCCTAGGGCGGGGCAAGGGGGGCGGCAACATCAAACCCCGGACCGGGGCGTAAATCCCGGCGGCGGATTGCCAAGGCCGCGGCGATTTGCCAGTGATGGGCGATGGAACGCGAAGATCAGCTTTATGCGCCGGTGAAGGCGCTGCTGCAGGGGCAGGGCTATGAGGTGAAGGGCGAGGTCGGCGCCGCGGATGTGGTGGCCTGCCGCGGCGCGGAACCAATGGTGATTGTCGAGCTGAAACTGAAATTCTCGCTGTCGCTGTTTCATCAGGCAGTGGCCCGGCTGGCCGTCACCGAGTTTGTCTATATTGCGGTGCCGCGGCCCAAAGGGCGGCAGGCGCGGCGGATGATGAAGGACAATCTGGCCCTGTGCCGCCGCCTGGGGCTGGGGCTGATCACGGTGCTGGAGGACGGCCGGGCAGAGGTGCATTGCGATCCCGGCCCCTACAGCCCGCGCAAATCAAAGAAGAAACAGGCGCGGCTGCTGCGCGAGTTCCAGGCCTTGCGCGGCGATCCCAATGCGGGCGGCGCCACCCGGCACGGCATTGTCACCGCCTACCGCCAGGACGCGCTGGCCTGCGCGGCGCATCTGGCCGGGGCGGGCGCCTGCAAGGGCGCTGCAGTGGCCAAGGCCACCGGCGTTGCCCGCGCGACGCAGCTGATGGCCAGCAACCATTACGGCTGGTTCGAACGGGTGGCGACCGGCATTTACCAGCTGACCGAAGCCGGGCGCGCGGGGCTGGTGCATTGGGCCGGGAGCTGGGAGGAGGAGGCCGCCGCCGGCCTGCGGCAGAGCGGCTGAAGACCCGGTATCAGCAATAGCTCCGGGTGCCTGCCGGACAGCGGTTCAAGACAATTGAAACCGGTTAACGCCAGGCCTGTTCAGGCGTTCTCATTTTTTTGCTGATTCCGTGTTGACAAGATCCGGGCGCATTCCTAGCTTCCCCTCGTTATCACTCACCTGATGCGAGTGATAACTGCCCTGCCAGGGAGCAGGGTAAAGGATAACAACCTTTGAGCCTTTAAGGAGCTGCAAAGATGGCATTGAAACCGCTTCATGACCGCGTGCTGGTGCGTCGCACCGAAAGCGAAGAAAAAACCGCGGGCGGCCTGATCATCCCCGAGAGCGCAAAAGAAAAGCCGAGCGAAGGCGTTGTCGTCTCCACCGGTGAAGGCGCGCGCAAGGACAGCGGCGAGCTGATCGCAATGGCTGTTTCGGCCGGCGACAAGATCCTGTTCGGCAAATGGTCCGGCACCGAAGTCACCGTCGACGGCGAAGAGCTGCTGATGATGAAAGAAAGCGACATCATGGGCATCATCGAGTAAGCCTTGCGGCTGCTCTGATCCCACCCATCGCGAAACACAAGAATTTCTCTAGGAGAGTGAACAATGGCTGCTAAGGACGTCAAATTCGACACCGATGCCCGCAACCGTATGCTGAAAGGCGTCAACATTCTGGCCGACGCCGTGAAAGTGACCCTGGGCCCCAAAGGCCGCAACGTGGTTCTGGACAAATCCTTCGGCGCGCCGCGCATCACCAAAGACGGTGTCTCGGTAGCTAAAGAGATCGAACTGGAAGACAAGTTCGAGAACATGGGCGCCCAGATGGTGAAGGAAGTTGCTTCCCGCACCAATGACGAAGCCGGCGACGGCACCACCACCGCCACCGTTCTGGCCCAGGCGATCGTCAAAGAAGGCCTGAAGCAGGTTGCTGCCGGTCTGAACCCGATGGACCTGAAGCGCGGCATCGACCTGGCAACCGCCAAAGTGGTCGAAGGCATCCGCGCCATGGCGCGCGAAGTGACCGACAGCCACGAAGTTGCGCAGGTTGGCACCATCTCCGCCAACGGCGAAGCTGAAATCGGCCAGCAGATTGCTGACGCGATGCAGAAAGTCGGCAACGAAGGCGTGATCACCGTCGAGGAAAACAAGGGTCTGGAAACCGAGACCACTGTTGTCGAAGGCATGCAGTTCGACCGCGGCTACCTGTCGCCCTACTTCGTGACCAACGCAGACAAGATGGTCGCCGAGCTGGAAGACTGCATGATCCTGCTGCACGAGAAGAAACTCTCCTCGCTGCAGGCGATGGTGCCGCTGCTGGAGCAGGTGATCCAGTCGCAGAAGCCGCTGCTGATCATTGCCGAGGACGTTGAAGGCGAAGCGCTGGCAACCCTGGTTGTCAACAAGCTGCGCGGCGGCCTGAAAATTGCTGCTGTCAAGGCACCGGGCTTCGGCGACCGCCGCAAGGCCATGCTGCAGGACATCGCGATCCTGACCGGCGGCCAGGTGATCTCCGAAGATCTGGGCATGAAGCTTGAGTCCGTGACCATGGACATGCTGGGTTCGGCCAAGAAAATCGAAATCACCAAAGACGAAACCACCATCGTCGACGGTGCCGGCGAGAAAGCCGAGATCGAAGCCCGCGTTGGCCAGATCCGCGCTCAGATCGAAGAAACCACCTCCGACTACGACCGTGAAAAGCTGCAGGAACGCGTTGCCAAACTGGCAGGCGGTGTTGCCGTGATCCGCGTCGGCGGCATGACCGAAGTGGAAGTGAAAGAGCGCAAGGACCGTGTGGACGACGCGCTGAACGCGACCCGCGCAGCTGTGCAGGAAGGCGTTGTCGTCGGCGGCGGTGTTGCCCTGGTTCAGGCCGGCAAGGCTCTGGAATCGCTGGAAGGCGCAAACTCCGACCAGTCCGCAGGCATCGTGATCGTGCGCAAGGCGATCGAAGCGCCGCTGCGCCAGATCGCTGAAAACGCCGGTGTTGACGGTGCTGTTGTGGCCGGCAAGGTCCGCGAAAGCAACGACCCGGCCTTTGGCTTCAACGCGCAGACCGAAGAATATGGCGACATGTTCTCCTTCGGCGTGATCGACCCGGCCAAAGTGGTGCGGACCGCGCTGGAAGACGCAGCCTCGGTTGCCGGCCTGCTGATCACCACCGAAGCCATGGTTGCTGACAAGCCCGCCAAAGAAGGCGCAGGCGCCGGCGGCGGCATGCCCGACATGGGCGGCATGGGCGGCATGGGCGGCATGATGTAAGCATCAGCCATCCATCCGGATGACTTTGGGGCTGCCTGCAAGGGCGGCCCCTTTTCGTTTCCGGGGGGACATCAGGCCCGCCTTGCCGGCCTGCCTGCGGCGCGGGTATTGATGCAAAGGGGAATGCGGGAGACGCAAAAATGGGTATTGGGCCGGATGTCCTGACCGGGGTCACGGACGCGCACTATGACGGGGTGGAGGCGCTGCTGAAGGCGGCTTTTCCCACTGATGCCGAGGCGCGGCTGGTGCGGCAGCTGCGGGCGGACGGCGATATGCTGTATGAGTTCCAGACGCCTTGGGAGGGCAAGATAGGCGGCTATTTTGCCCTGAGCCGGATGCGGGCGCCGGAGGGCTGGGCCTGCCTGGCGCCAATGGCGGTGCGGCCCGAGTGGCAGGGCGGCAGGCTGGCCGAGAGCAGCCCGGACATGCAGGTTGGCGGGCCGCGGGATGAGGTGTGCCGCGGACCGTGGCGGTTCGGCGCGCGGATGCTGCAGCACTTGCAGAGCTGTTATGATGCCGCCCCTGCAGGCGTGCAGGAACCTCTGCCCGGAAATATCGTTGTCCAGGGGAAACCGTCTTTTTACGGCCGCCACGGTTTCAGCCTGGCACGGGCGCAGAAGCTCAGCAGCCCATACCCGCTGGAATACACGCTGATCCTGCGCCGGGGCGATGACACGCCGGAGGCGGAACTGATCTACCCGCGCGCTTTCTCAGCCCTGTGACACAAAGAATTCATTGGTGCAGTGCAGTCTGGCACGCTAGCCAATGCCCATGCGTTTGTTTCTCCTCGTCTGCCTCACCATGCTGGCCTTTGCGGCCAATTCCATCCTCGGCCGGGCCGCGATTGCGGGCGGGCATATGGATGCCACCGGCTTTGGCCTGTGGCGGCTGGTCTCCGGGGCGCTGATGCTGGCGTTGCTCTGCCGGCTGCGGGGGCTGGAAACCTGGAGCCGGGAGCGCCTTCTGCGCCCTGCCAGCCTGTGGGGCGGGGCGGCGCTGACGCTGTATATGGCGGGATTCACACTGGCGTATCAGGATCTTGATGCCGGTCTGGGGGCGCTGGTGCTGTTCGGGGTTGTGCAGATCTCGATGGTCTTGTGGGGCGCTCTGCGCGGCAGCCGGACCGGGGCGGCCCAGGCCGCCGGAGCGGTTCTGGCGTTTTCCGGGCTGGCCTATGTGGTCTGGCCGGCCGAGGCGGGCGGAGCACCTCTGGCGGCCTCGCTGCTGATGGCCGCAAGCGGGTTGGGCTGGGGCATCTACAGCCTGCTGGGGCGCGGCGCGCGGCAGCCGCTGGTCTCCACGGCGGTGAATTTCGCCTGGTCCAGCGTGATGATGCTGCCGGTCATGCTGCTGGCGGGCGGCGGCACGGTGCTGAGCGGGTATGGCGTGCTGCTGGCGGTGCTGTCCGGGGCGGTGACCTCGGGGCTGGGCTATGCGCTGTGGTACCGGGTGCTGCCGCAGCTGCTGCCGGCGGTGGCGGCCACGGTGCAGCTGAGCGTGCCGGTGATTGCGATTCTGGCGGGCGCTGTGCTGCTGGGCGAGGCCATCGGGCTGCGGCTGCTGTTCGGGTCGGTGGCGGTGCTGGGCGGCATTGCCCTGGCGGTATTGCGCCCGCCTGCCGCGCGGGCCCCGTTGGCGGAGTGAGGGGCTTTTACCGGCTGGCAAATGCGCTTATCTGGGGCGCATGTTGTCCTGTTTGAAACCCGCCGCCCTGCCTGGCGTTCCGCCTGCTGCTCTGCCTGGCGTTCTGCCTGCCGCCCTGCCTGCTGCGCTGGCCGCGGTCCTGCTGCTGCCGCTGCCTGCCGCCGCCGAATGCGTGATCCTGCTGCACGGGCTGGCGCGGTCCGAAACCTCATTCGCGGTGATGGAGGAGGTGCTGCAGTCGCGCGGCTATGATGTGGTGCGGCCCGGTTATGCCTCGACCGAAGACAGCGTCGGGGTGCTGGCGGAAACCACCCTGCCAGAGGCTTTTGCGGCCTGCGGCGCGGCGGAAACCCATGTGGTGACCCATTCGATGGGCGGCATCCTGCTGCGCCACTGGCTGCAGGATCACCACCCGGAAACCCTGGGGCGGGTGGTGATGATGGGGCCGCCGAACCAGGGCAGCGAGCTGGTCGACGAGCTGGGCGACTGGGAGGTGTTCGGGCTGCTGAACGGCCCGGCCGGGCTGCAGCTGGGCACCGGGGCGGACGGCCTGCCGGGGCGGTTGCCGCCGGTGGATTTCGAGCTCGGGGTGATTGCCGGCAGCGAGACGCTGAACCCGCTGTTCTCGGCGCTTATCCCGGGGGCGGATGATGGCAAGGTTTCGGTCGAAAGCACCAAGGTGGATGGCATGGCGGCGCATCTCACCCTGCCGGTCACCCACACCTATATGATGAACAATCCGCAGGTGATGGCGCAGGCGCTGCATTTCCTGGAGGAAGGGCGGTTTGAGCCGTCGCTGACCTGGCTGGCGGCGGTGGAAGAGATTATCACCGAGGCCTGCCAGTTGAACGGCGGCTGTGAAGAGGCGGAGCAATGACATTGGACCTGACCCTGCAGGGCGGCGATGTGCTGCGCCCCGGCGGACTGGAGCATGGCGGCGCGATTGCGATAAGCGGCGGGCTGGTGGCGGATGCGGCGGCGGGGCGCCGGGTTGATCTGGCGGGCTATCTGGTGCTGCCGGGGATTGTGGACGCCCATGGCGACGGGTTCGAGCGCCATCTGGCACCGCGTCGCGGCGCGATGAAGCAGATGGCGGAGGGCGTCGTCGCGGCCGAGGCAGAGCTGGCCGCCAATGGCATCACCACGGCGGTGCTGGCGCAGTTCTACTCCTGGGAGGGCGGTTTGCGCGGCCCGGAATTTGCGGCCCAGGTGTTTGAGGGCATCAAGGCGGTGCGCGGCAGCCTGGTGACAGACCTGCTGCCGCAGCTGCGGTTCGAGGTCCATATGCTGGAGGATTATGCCGGCCTGGCCGCCAGGGCGGCAGACTGGCAGGTGCCTTATGTGGTGTTCAACGACCACCTGCCGCATGAGCGGCTGGCGGCGGGCAAAAAGCCGCCGCGGCTGACCGGCCAAGCGCTGAAGGCGGGGCGCAACCCGGACATGCATTGGCAGATGCTGAAGGATATGCACGCCCGCAAGGACGAGGTGCCGGGCCGGCTGGATGCGCTGTGCCGGGAGCTGGCGGCGCTGGATGTGCGGCTGGGCAGCCATGACGACCAGACGGCGCAGGACCGCGCTGTCTGGCGCGCGCGCGGTGCGCGGATTTCCGAGTTTCCCGAAACGCTGGAGGCGGCAGAGGCTGCGCGGGCGGCAGGCGATCCCGTCATCCTCGGCTCGCCCAATGTGGTGCGCGGCGGCTCGCACAAGGGCAATGCCTCGGCGGTGGAGCTGATTGCGATGGGGTATTGCGATGCGCTGGCCTCGGATTATCACTATCCCAGCCCGCGCCGGGCGGCGCTGATGCTGGAACGCTCAGGCTTGCTGGATCTGGCAGCCGCGTGGCGGCTGGTTTCGGAAGGGCCGGCGCGGCTGCTGGGGCTGCAGGACCGCGGACGGCTGGAGGCAGGCCAACGCGCTGATATCCTGGTGCTGGACAAGGCAACCCAGCGGGTTGCGGCGACGATCTCGGCCGGGCGGGTCAGCTATATGTCGGGGGAGGTTGCGGCCCGTTTCCTGTGCTAGGGGGCGGCGCCGCGCATCAGGCCGGCTGGCCCTCTTTGCGGCGCGTGAAACCGGCGGGGCCGCTTTCACAGGTTCAGTATCAGTCCTTGACCGGCGCAAAGCGTCCGCGCTGTTTTCTGGCTGGACATACTCCCGGGGGTCTGGGGGCAGCGCCCCCGGCCTGGACAGCTGACGCTCAGTCCTGGGCTTTCACCACCCGGTTCACATGGCCCATCTTGCGGCCCGGTTTGGCCTCGGCCTTGCCATAGAGGTGGAGGGCGCAGCCGGGTTCCTTGGCCAGCTCCGGGATGCGGTCCACGTCAGCGCCGATCAGGTTTTCCATCACCACATCGGAATGGCGCCGGCCGTCGCCCAGCGGCCAGCCGGCCACCGCGCGGATGTGCTGTTCGAACTGGTCGACGGTGCAGCCGTTCTGGGTCCAATGGCCGGAATTATGCACTCGCGGCGCGATTTCGTTGACGATCAGCCCTTGCGGCGTCACGAACAGCTCCACTCCCAGCACGCCGACATAATCGAGCGCGTTCAGGATCTTGCCGGCCATCAGCACCGCATCCATGCGCTGGCTTTTGCTGAGGCGCGCAGGCACGGTGGTGGTATGCAGGATGCCGTCGCGGTGGATGTTCTCGCCGGGGTCGAAACAGGCGATCTCGCCGGTCACGCCGCGGGCGGCTATGACGGAGACCTCATGGCTGAAGGTGACAAACCCTTCGAGGATCGAGGGCGCGCCTGCCATGGCGGCGAGGGCCTCGGCGGCGTCATCCGGTGCCTGGATGCGGGCCTGGCCCTTGCCGTCATAGCCAAAGCGGCGGGTTTTCAGGATCGACGGCGCGCCGATGTCCGCCAGCGCCGCGTCGAGGCTGGCCTGATCGCTGATATCGGCAAAAGGCGCGGTTTGAAGGCCAAGGCCCTGCAGGAAGGTTTTTTCGGTCAGCCGGTCCTGGCTGATCCGCAAGGCTTCACGGCCCGGGCGGATCGGCTTTTGCGATTCCAGCAGGTCGAGCGCCGAGGTCGGGATATTCTCGAACTCATAGGTGATCACATCGGCACAAGCAGCAAAGGCGGCGAGCGCCTCGGCATCTTCATAGCCTGCGGTGGTCACCCGGTCGGCGACATGGCCCGCGGGCGGGTTGGCGCCCGGCTCGAAGATATGGGTCTTGAAGCCGAGGCGGGAGGCCGCGACCGAGAGCATCCGGCCGAGCTGGCCGCCGCCGAGGATGCCGATGGTGGCGCCGGGCTGCAAAACCTGTGCGTGGGCTTCAGTCATCGGAGGGCTCCTCGGGGATGGAGGCGGAGAGCGCTTCTCGCCAGTCGTCGAGGCGCCGGGCCAGGGCGGGGTCCTGCAGCGCCAGGATGCCTGCGGCCATCAGGCCCGCATTGGCGGCGCCGGCGGCGCCGATCGCCATGGTGGCCACCGGGAAGCCTTTGGGCATTTGCACGATGGAATAGAGCGAGTCGACACCGGAGAGGGCGCGCGTCTGCACCGGCACGCCAACCACCGGCACGCGGGTCTTGGAGGCCACCATGCCGGGCAGATGCGCGGCGCCGCCGGCACCTGCGATGATCACCTGCAGCCCGCGCCCGGCGGCGGATTTGCCGTAGCTCCACAGCCGGTCCGGGGTGCGGTGGGCAGAGACGATCTTGGCCTCATAGGGAACACCCAGTTCATCCAGGATGGTGGCGGCTTCCTTCATGGTGGGCCAGTCGGATTGGCTGCCCATGATGATGCCTACTTTGATGTCGGCCATGGCTGTTGGCTCCTGTCGCGGCTTGTGGAGCGCGCACTATAGGGAAAGCTGGGTTCTGCGCAATCCGGCAGGCGGCGGATTCGCAGGGCATCCGGCCTTATTTTGCGCGCTCCGGCGCTTTGCCGCAGGCGGCTCCCGCCCGCGCGGGACGCAGGCAAGCTGCAGCGCCGCCGCGCCCGGGCGCGGCGGCGGCGCTTGGCGGGATCAGCCGCGCTGTTGCGGCAGGATCAGGTTCAGCAAGAGGCCCGCAACGCCTGAGAGGCCGATGCCTGCCAGGGTGAAGCCCTCGCCGAATTGCAGCGTCAGCCCGCCGAGCCCGATGATCAGCACGGTGGAGATGATCACCATGTTGCGGGCCTCGGACAGCGCCTCGCCCAGTTTGGCCAGAACCGACAGGCCGACCACGGTGACCATGCCGAACAGCAGGATCATGATGCCGCCCATCACCGGCATCGGGATGGTGGCAAGGGCGCCCGAAAGCTTGCCCATGAACGAGAGCGCGATGGCGAAGATCGCCGCCCAGGTCATGATCGCCGGGTTGAAGGCGCGGGTCAGGGTAACGGCGCCGGTGACCTCGGAATAGGTGGTGTTGGGCGGCCCGCCCAGCAGGCCCGCAGCGGCCGTGGCCAGCCCGTCGCCCAGCATGGTGTTCTGGATGCCGGGTTTCTGCATGTAATCGCGCTTGGTCACATTGGAGATTGCCAGGATGTCGCCGAAGTGTTCGATCGCAGGCGCAATGGCGACCGGCAGGATGAACAGGATGGCAGCGGGGTTGAACTCGGGCGCGACGAAGGCCGGGATTGCGAACCAGTCCGCCGCGGCCAGCGGCGCGGTGTCGATCAGGCTTTGCCCGGTGACCGCCCCGAGGATCAGCGCGGCGCCGTAGCCTGCGGCGACACCGGCCAGGATCGGCACCACGCGGATGATGCCGCGGCCGAGGATTGCGGTCAGCATGGTGGTGCCGAGGGCAACAGCGGCGAGCAGCAGGGCGGTGTTCCTGGGCATCACCTGGGTGCCGCCCGCCAGGCCGGTGGCCATGTTCACCGCCACCGGCGCCAGCGACAGGCCGATCACCATGATCACCGGGCCGACCACCACCGGCGGCAGCAGCCGGTGCAGGAAACCGGCGCCAAAGGCGCGGATGGCAAAGCTGAGAGCCACATAGAGCAGGCCCGCTGCCGCCAGCCCGCCGGTGGTCGCCGCCATGCCCCAGGTCTGCACGCCGTAGAGGATCGGCGCAATGAAGGCAAAGGAGGACGCCAGGAACACCGGCACCTGGCCGCGGGTCACGATCTGGAAGATCAGCGTGCCAATCCCCGCGGTGAACAGCGCCACGCTGGGGTTCAGCCCGGTCAGCAGCGGCACCAGCACCAGCGCGCCGAAGGCGACAAACAGCATCTGGGCGCCGATCAGCGCTTGTTTCGGGGAGAATCTGTACGCGGTGTCCTGGACATCAGGCACCGGACTGCGGTCGCTGGTGGCGGTCATTGTCTGGCTCATCTTCTGGTTCAATCGGCCGGGTTATTCGGCCGGGTTATTCGGCTGTGCCGCCGGTGCCGGAACGGGCGGCGGGCACAAATTGCGCCGCTGGTAAACGGAAAATCCGGCTTTGACCATCCAGTCAGACGGAGATTCCGCCAGCCGCGGGCGGGCTGCCGCAACGGCGCCGGCAAGAGGCCGGTTTTCTGCAAGCGGGCCAGCGGCCGGGCCGGACCTATGGCAGGTGGCAGCACCAAACGGAGCGCACCCCATGATCCTGACCAATGATCCGCTTGCTCAGCCCTTGCGGAACCGCCGCCTAACCCTGCGCAACCGGATCATGAGCACGGCGCATGCGCCCTCGTTTCAGCAGGGCGGCGATCCGCGCGGCCGTTACCGGCTGCACCATGAGGAGAAATCGCGCGGCGGCCTTGCGCTGGCGATCACCGGCGGCCCGGCCTATATCGCGGCGGACAGCCCTTTGGTCTTCGGGCAGCTGTATGCCGGCGATGGCAGCATCACCCCATGGTTCCAGAGGCTGACGGAGGGGGGCAGCCCTGGCGCTGCGGTGATGTGCCAGTTCAGCGATACGGGCCGCCGCACCGCCTGGGACGATGGGCACTGGCTGCCGGTGCCGGGGCCGGCGGGTGCGGCAGGATTGCGCTGGCGGCCGGGGGCAGGACCCGGCGCCGGATCCGCAGGGCGGTTTCCGGCTGGCGCGGGCCGGGGATGCGGTTTGCGGGCGCACTATGCACGCTGCCGTCCAGGATGCGCTGCGGCTTTGCAAGGATTTGTAATCTGCAAGGATCTGTAACCTGCAGTGACGCGGAACCGCAGCGCGCCGTCAGGCGCGCTGCCATGCCCAACGGCTTGCGGCGCAGCCGGCTGCGCGGAGAAGCGGGCGGGAGACCCGGTGGGAACTGGTAAAACACTGCGTTCTGCAGCTGCGCCCCTGCGGCTCAGGCGCGGGCCCGCCCTTTGCCGGCGGCGCTGTCAGGCGATAATATCCGGGGTCAGCCGGTCTTCGATCAAGGCGATCTTGTCCTTGAGGATGAGCTTTTGTTTCTTCAGGCGGCGGATCGTCAGCTGATCGCTGGTGGCGCGTTCTTCCAGCGCGCCGATTGCCTCGTCCAGATCCCGGTGCTGCCTGCGGAAAACCTCCAGCTCAACCTTGAGGACCTCATCGGTCTTCATCGACACATCTGTGGGTGCGTTCATTGGCGACTCAGTAAAGCTTAGGATTGAAGTAAGGCTGAAGATACTTCCTTAACAGATTTTCCGCTAGGCCTATGGGCACATGCTCTTGTGAATCCAAAAGGAACTTCCCATATTCTTCTGGAAGCGGCTGCCGGGACCGGGGCCGCGCGCATCCGTCGCTTTGGCATAAAGGACGAACACCGTGTCGAAACTTACCTTGGCCTCTTATCCGCATATGCTGGGATTCGAGCAGTTGGAACGTCTGCTGGAACGCTCGGCCAAATCGGGCAACGAAGGCTATCCTCCCTATAATATCGAACAGACGTCCGATCATTCCTACCGCATCACCCTGGCCGTGGCCGGTTTCGCCGAGGAGGATCTGGCGATCACCGTCGAGGACCGCCAGCTGGTGATCCGCGGCCGCCAGCGCGACGACAGCGAGGGGCGGGTGTTCCTGCACCGCGGCATCGCGGCGCGCCAGTTCCAGCGCATGTTCGTGCTGGCCGATGGCGTCGAAGTGGGCGAGGCAGTGATAGAAAACGGGCTGTTGCATGTGGATCTGACCCGTGCCCGGCCTGAAACCGTGGTCCAGACGATCAATATAAAAAAGGGGTAAGAGCTATGCATACACCGTTTGATTTCAGCCAGGGCGCGGAGCGGATCGTCTATGTAAAGGCGGTTGCGGTGGCGGATCTTCCCAAGGACGTGCGGGACAGCGCGGGCGGCCATGAGCAGCTTTATGCGGTGCATGACGCCGAGGGCGGCCAGCTGGCGCTGGTGGCCGACCGCCGCCTCGCCTTTGTGCTGGCGCGGCAGAACGACATGACGCCGGTGCCGGTGCATTAGGGCCGGGCGGCGTCAAGGCCAGTCTGCAGCGGGCTGCGAGGCCTGCGGATTGACTTCGGGCAACGGGCCCGCAAGATGGAAAAGGCGGGCAATGCTCCGCCTTTTTTGATGTCTGAAAAACCGGGGGCGATGATGGCGCGCTTTGATTTCGACTGGGTGGATGCCTTTGCGGGCCGCGCCTTTGGCGGCAATGGCTGTGCGGTGGTGCATCGGGCGGCGCATCTGCCGGAGGCGGTCTGCACCGCCTACGTGCGGGAGACTTCGCTGGTGGAATGCACCTTCACCGGCCCGTCTGAGGTGGCGGATGTGAAAGTGCGGTACTTCCTGGCCAGCCGTGAAATCCCCTTTGCCGGCCATCCGACCATTGCCACGGTGGCGGCGATGCGGGACCGCGGGCTGATCGGGGGCGGCAGCATCACGCTGGAAACCGGGGCCGGGATTGTGCCGGTGACGCTGGAGGGCGATTTGATTTCGATGACCCAGGCGGCGCCGGAATTCGGCCCCTTTGCCGACCCCGCGCTGGTGGCGGCGGCGGTGTCGCTGCCGGTGGCGGCAATCGCGGGGCGGCCGCAGAAAGTGTCGACCGGGCTGCCGTTCTGCGTGACGGTGCTGAAGGACCGGGCGGCGCTGGAAGCGGCCGAGCTGAACCTGGAGGCGCTGGCCGCGCTGGGCCAGTCGCTGGGCGCGGATGGGATCGATATGATGGAGCCGTTTCTGGTGGCGCTGGAGGGCGCGACGGAGGCGGGCGATACATTCTCGCGGCTTCTGATGGCGCCGCCCAGCCCGCCGGAGGACCCGTTCACCGGCTCCGCGACCGGCGCCATGGCGGCTTATCTGTGGCGTCACGGGCTGATGAAGAAGGCGGAGTTTGTCGCCGAGCAGGGCCACGGACTGGGCCGCCCCGGCCAGGCGCGGGTGGCGCGGGTCGGGTCTGCGGAGGCAATTGAGGGCGTGCGGGTGGCGGGTGAAGGCTTTGTGCTGATGCGCGGCACGGTGGACCTGCCGGAGGCGGTGTAGGGCAGGGCAGGGCAGGTAAAGCAGAGGCAGCTTTGCGCAGGAAGCGGAATTTGCAGAAACCTGCAACGCGCGCCTGATTGCCGCCCATAGCCTAGCCGAATGCCGCAGCACAGCTTTCCCCGTTCCGCCGTTCGTGCCTCGCGCAGCCTTTCCAAAGGCCGAACTCACCTTGTGCCGGGCATTTCGGATTTTTGCTCTTGCCGCTATTGCTTACGCAGAAAATGCTCGCGGGCGCGCTATTGTTTTTGCCGCCATGCAGCATCCGTCGGCAGCATGAACTTCGTTCCTGTTCCCGGACACCGGGGTAAAGTACCCCTGTCCAAGAAAGGAACATGGAATGGGACACTCGAGGCGGACGTTCACAGACGAGTTTAAAGCCGCAGCTGTTGGTCGGCTTTATA
>NZ_JBVVXU010000031.1:0-27258 GCF_055902035.1 Leisingera sp. SA215
CCGTTCCAAACCGGGTTTGGCTTGCTGACATTACTTACGTCGATACGGACGAAGGATGGCTCTACGCCGCCGCTATCAAAGACATGGCAACACGTGAAATCGTCGGCTGGGCAATGGACGATCATCTACGATCCGAACTGTGCTGTGATGCCTTGAACATGGCCCTGGGGCGCCGTGGACCGGTTCCAGGGCTCATTCATCATTCGGATCGCGGCGTGCAATACGCAGGAGAAGAATACCGCAAATTGCTCGGGGCGGCACGCATCACGCAATCCATGAGCCGTACGGGCGAATGCCTGGATAACGCTCCAATGGAAAGTTTCTTCGCATCACTGAAAAAGGAACTGGTTCATAGGGAGCGCTTCAAAACGCGCGTCCAGGCAAAGGCGGCGATCTTCGAATACATTGAGGTCTTCTACAATCGCCAGCGGCGTCATTCCGCAATCGGCTACCTAACCCCCGCGCAAGCCTACGAAACCATGACTTGGAAAAGCGCAGCATAGGGTCAATAATCAAACTGTCCGGATATCGGGACGAACTCCACCATTTCGGCAGGCCGCAGCAAATCTGAAACCTCGAATTCACGGGTCGGCGGACAGAGCCGCCACTGACTGGCCAGTCTTGAAGGTCTGCATTGTGGGCTTTGCTCGGCACCCGGATGCCCTGATGACGGGACTGAATACCTAAGGGCAGGACGACGGCCTCTGGGGAAAGCAAATAGACACGGTGTGCATTTTATTGTTTGCAATACCCAGTGTTTTCTTGGAACTATCCAAACTGACATTCAAGCTTCGAAGGCGCGCGCAACAAAACGTGGCCGCGGCCGAGCTCTGCTATGCCTTGGCGCTCAAATTGCTTCAAGAGCCGGTTGACCCATTGGCGGGACAGGCCGGTTTCGGTCGCGAGCTGTGCTTGAGTTACGTAGACTTTCTGGCCAGCGGGCTGCCCGTCTTCCAACCTTGCCAGGAGCGAAGCGGCAAGCCGTTTTGAGCCGCAATCGGAATGACTTGGCGAACACATCACTTCCGCAGTTTGGCACTGCAATATTTGCATGAAATTTGCTGCAAACTGGGCCGAGATGGAGAAGGCACTCATAAGCCGGAGCGGCGTGAAGAGATAGATACTCGATGCTTCGATAATCCAATGTGCTTCAGAACTTGTGTATGTCTCTGACAAATTGATAATAGCCGGCGCAACCTTTGCAATAATATCGTGACCGTCGTCCACGTCGTCAGAAATCGGGCGGAGACCCACGCGACCACTCAGGAAAACAGCCGTTTGTTCATCTTGTTGGCTGTAGGCCTCGAGCCACGCATTGGATGTTGTGTTTACGTGGCGGCCAAGCTCCAGAATTTCGGTCCAGTTTTGCCAAGGCAAATTTTGACACAGGACCCCTTCCTGATTTACACGGGTCATGTGGGCTTTCCCAACTGCGCGGCGACCCAATCAAAGGTCTTTTTGGAGCCGCCAAAAGGAAAAAAGTGCAATTTCACCGGTGCCCGGTCGTTCAGGACAAGTGCCTGCGAAAGCTCGTCGATCAGTTCTGTCGGTTGAAAGCCTTTTAACAACCCGACCATTGCTCCGGATCTTTTACGAAGCGCCGAAAGGGATGGCCCCACGCCGCATAGCACCGAGTATTTGATCAGCGCAGGAATCGAGGTCACCCCCGCGATCCCGATGCTTATTGGCGTAACAATTCCCCTCGCGCGCAGCATATTTATCCAACTGGAATAAGAACCTGCATCAAAGCCGAACTGGGTGGTGATGGAAGCCTGTATGCCCCGGGCCGCCAAGAATTCCAGCTTGTTTTCCAAAGCTTCTACAAGTTGCGCGCCGCCAATCCGGGGATGGCCTTCGGGGTGGCCGCTGATTGAAATGTGACTAAACCCCAGGTCAGAAATCGAGGGGTCTGCCAGCACAGACATCGCGTCATTGTAGGGCCCCAGACTGCCATCGCGATCCCCTGCCAGAACCAACAACCGGCAGGCTCCACCAGAGCGCGCGGCAGTCAGATGCTCGCGCAGTTGGCTCTCGTTTTGGAAGTGGCGTGCGCCCACATGCGGCACTGGCTGATACCCCAAATCAACGAGTGTCTTACAAGCGCCCTCCAGGCCCGCTATGTCCTTGTTCGACAAATGGGGAAGATAAACCTCTGACCCGGGAACAAAAACATCGGCAGGCGGGCAAAAAGATTGTGCCTTGGATGTCGGTATTTCGAGAGAGTACCCCGACAGCAATTGGTCCCTGACAAAGTGGAAATTAATTGGTTCGCGGGATGTCTGGGGCAACGGCTTCCCTCCGGCCTTATAATCTAACATTGATGTCAGATTAAGCTTTTCTCGGCTTCAGTCAAGAAATTTGACCTTGCCCCGATCGTGCTGTGTCAACGCGTTGACACAGCAACCAAGGAAACTCGGTTAGCGTGAAGCATTATCTTTCATCAAGGGAGGAAATCTGATGAAAAAGCGCTGTAAAACAAGGCTCAAGCACTTGGCCGAGAAGGTCGCAAAAGGAGAGCGCATCGTCGGCATGGAATGTCACGACACCCCCAGTGCGATCATAGCCGAAGAGCTTGGAATGGATTTGCTGTGTTGTGGAAGTCCCGGTCCGATGGGGCTGATGGGCCATAAATCTATGGCGACCGTAGATTTTGAAGAGCAACTCTATATGCTGGAGGGCGTTCTGCGTGGTGCGTCCTCGCCTTTTATCATCTGCAACATGCCCAACACCACAGCGAGTATTTCCATCGAGGAATCGGTGCGTAACGCGGCGCGGGTGGTCAAGCTGGGTGCGGATGGTGTGCATATTGAACCCTCAATGGGCACGATCGAACATATGCGTGCCATCGTTGCGGCAGGGATTCCGATTGTGGGCCATTTCGGCGTTCAAGGCGAACGCGCGGTGATGAACTCCGGCCATGCGCCAGCGGGGCGCACAGCAGAAGACGCCGCGAAGATTGTTGAACTGGTACGCGCTTCAATTGACGCGGGGATTTTCGCAGCTTTGTTCGAGCATACTTCGGTCGAACTGACGAAATGGTGCTACGAGAACCTGCCGGTTGCTGTCGCAAGTCTTGGGTCTGGTCCGCACGCGCACGGCATCTTTCATGTGTCGAGCGATATCATCGGCTGTTCGGTCTTCCCAATCCCGCCCAAGCGCGAAGTCTTTGGTGACGTCATGGGTGAGATGCGCAAGGCCTATACAGAATATTTCAACCGTGCCACGGGCGGCCAGTTCCCAAAACCGGAATTGTCTCACAATATGTATGACGGCGAGATGGGGAAATTTACCAAACTTATGAACTAATGCCGAGGGCAGAGCCGATGAAACCAGACCAATTCTTGTCTTGGCTATCGGCTCTGCCTTTATGCAAGGGCACGAGCGTTGAGTGTGGGGCCGGTAACGCTGAGATCGCCCAATTTCTGGAAAACCGATACGCGACATCCTGCGCCGTCGATATCAATCCAATTCCGCTTCCTCCAGATACATTGGTCAAAGCGATTTGTGCGGATGCAGGAGTTTTGCCATTTGAGGACTCGTCAGTAGATTTGGTCCTGTCGATGCAGGCGCTGCATCATTTCGACATCGCCAAACATCTGGCCGAGGCGCGTCGCATACTTCGTCCAGGCGGCGTCTTTGCCGCCCTGTGCTGGGGTGAGATTTCGTTGCCCGATGATGTCCGACACGCCTACACCCCAATCTTTGACGCAATCGCCCCGTTCTGGGAGCCGCAGCGCGCCTTTGTGCTGTCCGGGTACAAAGGCCTCGAATTTGCGGGGGTTTCAGTCACGCGCCCAGGGGCGGAAATGCGGAGAAAATGCAATCTGGACGGACTGGAAGAGGTCATGGCCACCTGGTCCGCGGTACAAGGTGCGATCACTGCGGGAATTGATTTGCCTGACCCTGATCTGTCCGTGCTGCGCAAGGACGAAAACGCAAAGTTTGATATCAGGTGGCCACTGCTCGGCCCGGTATTCCGGGTACCAGCCTAAGTCGGCTGCCAGATCATCTGCGCCATGTGCGTGCGGTCCGGGCTGGTCTGCATCGGACACTCGGGACAGGTCTGCGGCGTTGGCTTGTTCTTGCAACCTTGGCACCCTTTGAGCAGCCGAACGGTGCGCCGAATTTCATTCTGCATCGCCAAAATGCCAGCCGCCTGATCACTCAAATCATCGGTCAGATGCTCCAATAACTCCATCATCGCGGCGCTGGATTGATCCCCGGTTTCATAATCGCGCCGTCGCGTCGCAATTGTCTTGATCATCTCGACAGAGATATTCAGCTCTCTCATCTTCATGGCAAGCCGCGCAATGGCCAGCTCTGTTTCGCCATAATACCGCGTCCCGCCTTCTGAGCGACTGGGGGAAATAATACCCAGCGCTTCATAGCCACGCAGGGTACGCACGCTCAGCCCTGATGCCTTTGACAGGTCGCCGATCTTGTGCATTCTGTTGTCGTAGCCATGCGCCATGTTATCTATTCCAACACTTGTTGTGCAAATTCATCGCACCCGCGCCAAAGCACTGACCGCACCATAGGTCGCAACGCAGTAGGGCACTGTATACGTCAAAAGGCATTTCAGCAGATTCACTGATCCCGAATGCACCAACTGGTCGCCCTGATTTATCAGGTTAAGCACGGTGCCAACCACAAGTGCCACAATCAAAGATCGTTTGACGATATCCGGACGAAAGGCGGTCCTATACATAGTATTCTGTATTCACCTTATCAATCTAACACCAATGTCAGATATCATGGTTGGTGCTAAGTTGCCAGCCTCCGTCCTGAGAAACTTTCGTAATAGATCGGCAGAGCTGACCTGCCACTGAAGTTTCATCCAGCCGCGACCGGAGCCCGGTTGGTGTTTACGCCGATCGGCGCAGTTTGAGCAATCACCCGACGCGCGGAGCTTTCATCTCGCGCAGCGGGGCGGGCGATTGCGGCGGTCAGGGTCCGCGCGTAGTCGGCCGGCGTCTGGTAATCCAAGGCCGAATGCGGGCGTTCGGTGTTGTAGTCGGCTGCCCAGGCGGCGATCACGGCGCGTGGGTGAGCCAGGTTCCGGAACATGGTCTCGTTGAGCAGTTCATCCCGCATCCGCCCGATCAGGGCCGTCAGTTCACGCAATCCAACGACCAGCGCGCATTGGGCCGCGCCTCGACTAGGATCGGCGCCCGTGTTCCAACAGCCTTGCGCCGGGCTTTCCGTTTGCGAACCGTCAGCCCTTCCTCGCGGTAGAGCCGATAGATCCGGTTGATCCCCGAAGGTTCGCCCTCGCGGCGCAACAGCACGAAGAGCCGGCGATAGCCAAACCGGCCGCGTTCATTCGCCAGGTCCCGCAGCCGGCCGCCCAGCTCCGTATCGGGCGCGCGCTGCGCCTGATAGCGGACCATCTTGCGATCTCCGCCCCCACAACCCGGCACGCCCGCCGGTCCGACAGCCCGACGCGGGCCCTCAGATGCGCGACCGCCTCGCGCTTCACGGCGGGCGTCACCACTTTTTTGAAACCAGCTCCTTCATCGCCGCCAAGTCCAGCATCTGCTCGGCCAGCAGCTTCTTCAGCTTCGCGTTCTCGTCTTCGAGCGCCTTCAACCGCTTCGCCTCCGGCACTGTCATGCCGCCGAACTTGGGCTTCCAGTTGTAGAAGGGTAGCCGTTCGGTCTGACCGCTCTGGCTTGACCGGCTAGCTATCTGTTACGCTGCTCGGGCACCCTTTTGAACCAACCCAACCGAACAAGTTGAGCGAGGCCACGGGCGTCATTGCGATCTGTTTTCACACGCATGGCTGCGAAGGCAGCACGTACATGATGCGCCTCCATTACGGAAACCGAGAACGCTTCTTTCACAAGCCCTTCATAGAGCCATTGCGAAAGGTTACCGGTCTCCAGCCCCACATGTTCAATGCGACGGCCTTGGTGGCGAACGGCTTTGGCAATCGCCTGCGGCTTGCTCACTGAACGCGTTTCCTTGATGATACGCCCATCCACGACTACAAAATCAACAAGCTGGATGAACTACTGCCGTGGAGCTGGAAAGCGCTGCATCCGGAAGCCGACAGTTGTCAATCGGCATTCGAATCTGCGCCAGACCCAGTTTTGAACGCTCATTGACACAAATATCCGAAAAACTGATAAATCGTGCGCGCCACGGGGCAGGGATGCTTGAATGCGCCGCGCGATCACGCTGCCCCAAGCAACTGCGGCGCGTATTGCGCGCGGTCACTTTTGCCATGTCACTAAAGACCTACCGCGGGGATCCGTCATTCGCTCTTCAGGACCCCAGACCGGAAGTGAGGCTAATCTGCCTCGCCGCAATCGCTGCCGCTCGGTCTCGTCCCTTGGCCAAAGCAGCCATCTTCAGCTCCGGCATCGACGACTATGCAAGGGTTGCTCTATTGCGCGCCTTCGAGAAGGAGCCACGTCTGCTTGCTGCGGCTGGTCACATCGCGCAAAGGCGCGCGAGAAGCATAGGCCCGATGGCAGCTGAATCTTGCAAGTAAGGGCAAAAAATGTCACCGAACGCGCCGCGTCTCAGATTTAAGGGCAACGCGACACCTGCCGGGTGACAGTGCGTGGCGCCGCCGTGACGAACTTGTCCCTTAGTGCTTCCTTGCAATCCGCCGAATGGATCGCACCGTTAGACCCTGGGATTAAACACCTAGGTAATCTGATCCCCATTATTAGGTCAGACGCGGCTGGGTCAGCCAGTGCCAGCAGGAATACCGGGCGTCTTCCAGGAAAAACGCGTTGCGCTCGGGCGAGCCCTCTTCGTCCATGCGCGGGACGATCCAGCCTACATAGGTCACAGCGCGCAGCGCCATGAAGAGGTCGAGGCGAGCGATGTCCAGCGGACGGACCGAGCGATATCCCCGGATCAGCGCGGCCTTGAGCCTATCGTAATCCGGCTCTTTGCGGTTCTTGATCAGCGCCGTGGCGATGTCGAACAGCCGAAACCCGTAGCCGCCGTCGTCAAAGTCGATCAGCCGCAGCGCGTCGCCATCGACCAGCACGTTCTCGCGCACCAGATCAGCGTGGATCAGCCCGAAGTCCAGATCGGCGCAGGCCTGTTCCAGATCGGCGCGGGCGTGGCGGCGGAAGGTAGCCAGCATGCCTCGGGTCGGCGCGTCCAGCGCCGGGCTCTCCCAGAAGCGGTGCCAGAGCGGCGCCTCACCCAGCAGCCCGTCGATGTCCCAGCGGATGCGCGTGAAACCCGGCGGCGGGTCGAAGGCGTCGCTGGCGGCGTGAAGCCGCGCCATGTCGCGGCCAAGCCGAAAGAAGGTGCCAGCTCGGTCGTCAAGGTCAAGCGCGCCGCGGCTTTGGCCCATGGGGCGACCGTCCAGCCAACCGACCATGTCGACGGCGTGGCCGGCGACAGTTTCCAAGAGCGCGCCGGACAGCGAGGGCCGGGGGCGGGGCACCGAAAGGCCGGCGCGGTCCATCGCGTCTAGCCATTGCAGTTCCGAACGCAGTTCGGCCCCGGTCCGCAGCCCGGGCCGGCGGATGCGCAGGGCAAAGGCACCGTCCGCGCCTCGCACTCGGTAGACCCTGTTCTCGCGCCCGGCCACGAAGTCGCAGGCCGCGCCGCTCATACCCCAGAGCGCCAGGGCCTCGGTCACGGGGTCGTTCATGCGGACACCAGCGTTTCGGCGAGGACGTCGTCCAGCGTATCGATCAGAAGTTCCAGATGGGTTTCGCCGAAGGGCATCGGCGGACGGATCTTCAGCGTGTTGGCGTGACGCCCGAGCCTGGACAGGATGATGCCGCGATGGCGCATGGTATTGATTACTCGGTCGGTGAAGGCGCTGGCCGGAGTTTTGCTGTCGCGGTCGGTGACGAACTCGGCGCCGAAGACCATGCCGGACTGGCGCACATCTCCGATGATCTCGTATTTTCCTGCGAGGGCGTTCAGCCGCTCTGCAGCAAGCCTGCCGATCCGGTAGGCATTGGCTTGCAGGTCCTCGGCTTCCAGCTCTTCCAGCATCGCCATGGCCGCTGCGGAGGACACCGGGTTGCCGCCGAAGGTGTTGAAATAGCGAAAGGCGTGACGGAAACGCACCATGATCTCCGAGGTGGTAACAAGCCCCGCGACCGGGTGGCCGTTGCCCATGGGCTTGCCCATGCAGACCACGTCCGGTGTGACGCCCTGTTTCTGATGTGCCCAGAAGTGGCTACCGCAGCGGCCAAAGCCGGATTGCACCTCGTCGGCGATCAACAGGCCGCCCGCGCGCCGGACCGCCTCGGCCGCCGGTTTCAGCCAGCCTTTGGCCTGTGCCGGAAAGCCTTCGTTCAGGAACAGCGGGCAGACGATCAGCGCCGCGAACCCGACGCCCGAGGCTTCGTGCGCGTCGATGGCCTCTTGTACCTGCGCAGCAAAGCGCTGCCCGTCGGGGTCGTGGATGCGGTAGCTGTCGGGCGCCTCGACGTGGCGCAGGTACTGGTCCAGCCCAAAGCCGACGGCGGGCACGTTGTTGCGCGACAGATGAGAGACCAGCGTGGTGTTGCCGTGGTAGGTGGCATCGGTCGCCACGATTCCGCGCTTGCCGGTCATGGCCTCGGCCATGCGCAGGGCGATGTCGTTCGCCTCGGACCCGGTGCAGGTCATGATCGCGGTATCGAGCGGTGCGTCGAAGGTAGCGGTCAGGCGTTCGACATAGTCGAGGATGCCCTCGTGCAGATAGCGGGTGTGCGTGTTCAGACGGCGCGCCTGATCGCAGATCGCCTCGACCACGCGCGGGTTGCAATGGCCGACATGCGGCACGTTGTTGTAGCAGTCGAGGTACTTGTTGCCCTCGGCATCCCAAAGCCAGACCCCTTCGCCTTTCACGACATGCACGGGGTCGTCGTAGAAGGTCGAGACGTTCGGTCCTAGAAGGGCGCGGCGGCGGGCGATGAGATCAGACATCAGGTGTCTCCTGTTTTCGAGGCGCGCAAGGCCGGGGAGGGCTATGACGGTTGGCAGTACAGCGCCGGACGCGGGCATTGTTCCGGGCGTTGACCACTTTTCTGTGGTGATATATTATCAATGGCGGTGATTTTATCGGGCCGCTTGCCTTCGTGTCAATCTTTTCCCGATTGTCGCTACGGGCCGCCCGCCGAAGGTTAGGGGAACCACAATGTCATCGACCGTTACAAAGGCGCTCGGATTGCTGGAGTTTTTTTCCGAGGATCAGCCAGAGCTTGGCCTTTCCGAACTGGCGCGCCAGTCGGGTCTAGACAAGGCCGCCGTCCACCGGATGATGGGGTCCATGGCCGAGTCCGGCCTTGTCGAACAGCAGGCAGATTCGCGTCTTTACCGGCTTGGCGCCGGGGTTCTGCGGCTGGCGCGTGTGCGTGAGACCGCCTTTCCGATCGTGTCCATCGTGCAGCCGATGCTCGAGGAGCTTTCGGCCGAAACCGGCGAGACCGCGCATGCCTCGCTGATCTCGGGGAAGGCGCTGGCCAATATCTCGACCTGTGAAAGCAAGAAAGGCAGCCGGGTGTCGCTGGTCGCGGGTGAAATCCTGCCCTTTCACAGCACAGCCTCGGGTCTTGCCACGCTGGCCTTTGCGGATGACGCCCTGGTGAAGCGGGTGCTGGCGGCGCCCAAGGTCGCGCGCACCGGGTTCACGGAGACCGATAACGGCGCGATCCGCGCGCGCATCGCCGAGGTCCGCGAGGCGGGGTATTCCGAGGCCGACCAGACCAACGAAGAGGACGTCCACGGCCTTGCCGCGCCGCTGTTCGACCGCTCGGGCACGGCCTGCGGGGCGGTCTCTGTCGCGACGCCTTCGCACCGGATGACCGAAGAGCAGCACCAGATCAGCCTGCGGGCCGTGCTGCGCGTCGCCGGGGCCATGACCTCGGAGTTGGGCGGGCAGCAGCCCCGCGCCTATGCGGACAGGATCGCGCGGCTTCTGGACGGCGGCGGCTGAGCACTTCCCGGGACACCCTGTAGGCGAATGATCCAGGGGGCGCCGGCCATGAGAATGGCCGGCGCCCTACTCTTTTTATTGACAGGCTGCCGGATAATCGGCACGATATATGAATAAGAGGTGCAAATAATGAACCAATGAAAGGGGTTTGCCATGAGAGCACCACCGCCGATTCGGGCGATGACCCTGCGATTCTGCGGGCCGTTTGCCGTTCATGATTTCACCTGTCCGGGCGATGCCCTTGCCCGGGTGCCCGCCAATTCCGCCTGAAGGGATCCCCCATGAAAGACGAAAACTTCCTTAAGGAAAACAACGCCCGCCACATGTGGCACCCGATGGCGCATCCGGCGGACAGCCTCGAGAATCCGCCCGACATCATCACCGAGGCCGAAGGTGTCCAGATCGTCGACATCGACGGCCACCGCACCGTCGATGCGGTCGGCGGGCTCTGGAACGTCAACCTCGGCTATTCCTGCGCCCCGGTGAAGGCGGCGATTGCCGCGCAGCTGGACCGGCTGCCCTATTACTCGACCTTCCGCGGCACCTCGAACGATGCGGTGATCGAACTCAGCTACATGCTGCGCGAATTCTTTGCTCCCGACGGGCTCAGCCGCGCCTTCTTCACCTCGGGCGGTTCCGACAGTGTCGAGGTTTCGCTGCGCCTTGCGCGGCAGTATCACAAGATCCGCGGAGAGTCGGGCCGGGTGAAGTTCCTCAGCCTCAAGAAGGGCTATCACGGCACGCATACCCTCGGCGCCTCGGTCAATGGCAATGCCAACTTCCGCACCCAGTACGAGCCGTTGATGGCGGGCTGCCACCACATCCCGGCGCCCTATCCCTACCGCAACCCCTTCAACGAGACCGACCCGGCGCGGCTGGCGCAGCTGTGTCTGGCGGCGCTCGAGGACGAGATCCGGTTCCAGGGCACCGAGACAATCGCGGCCTTCATCATGGAGCCGGTGCTGGGCGCAGGGGGCGTGATCACGCCCCATGAAAGTTTCATGCCCGGCGTGCGCGAAATCTGCGACCGCCACGGCATCCTGCTGATCGCCGACGAGGTCATCACCGCCTTCGGGCGCACCGGGTCGTGGTCCGGGTCGCGTCATTGGGGCGTGAAGCCCGACCTGATGTGTACCGCCAAAGCGATCACCAACGGCTATTTCCCCTTCGGCGCGGTCATGGTGGCCGAAGCCGTGACCGAGGTCTTTGAACAGGATCGGTCGGGCAAGGGCTTCATCGGTTCTGGCTATACCTACTCAGGCCATCCCGTCGGCGCGGCGGCGGCCATCGCCTGCCTGAAGGAAACCGACCGGCTTCAGGTCAAGGGCAACGCGGCGGCGCGCGGTGCGCAGCTTTTCAAGGGGCTTCAGGCGCTTGCGGCGAAGTACGACGTGATCGGCGACCTGCGCGGCGGCCACGGCCTGATGTGCGCGCTGGAACTGGTGTCGGATCCTGCCGCCAAGACTCCGATTGACATGGAGACCATCGGGAGGGTGCAGCGCGCCGCCTACGAGGCCGGCGCGATGGTGCGCGTGTCGGGCCCCAACATCATCCTGTCGCCGCCGCTGGTGCTGACCGCCACGGACGTCCAGACAATCCTGTCGGCGCTCGACGCCGGTCTGGCCGCGGCGGCCGGGTGAAAAGTCGGGCGATGCCGTCCGGCCGCTCCGGCCTTCGCCGGCAGGCGGGGCTGTGACGCCTCGACTCTGACCCGCGGGTGCGATCCGAAAAGAAACCAACGTTTCAATAATAGAGCCGATTGACGCCCTCCGGTGGGGGCCACCCCACCGGGAGCCTGCGATCGTGCGGTGGGGACAGACCTGGGTGCGGTAGCCCGTTGCGCATCCCCATGAACGAGAGGACTACGACATGCCTGCCCAACCTGAGATCGACGCGCTGCGCGACGCGGCCATTCCCGACCGCGCCCTGTTCATTGGGGGGCGCTGGGTGCAGGCCTCTGACGGGGGCAGGCGCGATGCGGTCAGCCCGATCGACGGCGCGACCCTGACCACGCTGGCCGAGGCCACCGCCGCGGACGTGGGTGCCGCCGTCCGGGCCGCCCGGGCCGCCTTCGAAGATGGGCGCTGGTCGCGCATGGCGCCGATGGCGCGCAAGGCGGTGCTGCACCGTTTCGCCGACCTCGTGCAAAGCCACGCGCTTGAACTGGCGGTGCTGGGCGTACGGGACAACGGCACAGAGATCGGCATGGCGTTGAAGGCGGAACCGGGGTCCGCCGCCGCCACCATCCGGTTCTACGCGGAATGCGTCGACAAGGTCGGCGGAGAGATCGCGCCCACGCCGGACGGGACGCTGGCACTGGTCCACCGCGAAGCCATCGGCGTGGTCGGGGCCATAGTACCGTGGAACTTCCCGCTGATGATCGGCGCGTGGAAGATCGCGCCGGCGCTGGCGGCCGGGAACTCGGTGGTTCTGAAACCGGCAGAGAGTGCGGCGCTGTCGCTGCTGCGCCTCGCCGAACTGGCGCAGGAGGCCGGGATACCGGACGGCGTTCTGAACGTCGTCACCGGCGCCGGTCCGGTGGTCGGCGAAGCGATGGGCCTGCATCCCGACATCGACGTGCTGGCCTTTACCGGCTCGGGTGCGACGGGACGCCGCCTGCTGGAATACTCCGCGCGCTCGAACATGAAGCGCTGCTACCTCGAACTCGGTGGCAAGTCGCCCAACATCGTTTTCGCCAACGCGCCCGACCTCGAAGAGGCGGCGCAGGCCGCGGCCAACGGCATCTTCCGAAACTCCGGTCAGGTCTGCATCGCAGGGTCCCGCCTGCTGGTCGAAAACAGCATCCACGACGAATTCGTTCGCCGGGTGGTGAAGATCGCCGAAGGCCTCAAGGTCGGGGATCCGCTGAGCCTGGACACCCACATCGGGGCGGTCCACTCGCAGGCGCAGCTGTCGGGCAACCTCGCCGCAGTCGACAAGGCCCGCGACGAAGGCGGCACGGTGCTGACCGGCGGCACGCGCATCCGCGAAGACAGCGGGGGCTATTACATGGCGCCGACCGTGGTCGACCGTGTCGCGCCCAAGGCGGCGCTTGCGCGCAACGAGGTCTTCGGCCCGGTCCTGGCCGTCACCGGCTTTGCCGACGCAGACGAGGCGATCGCGCTGGCCAACGGCACCGATTACGGCCTTTCGGGGGCGGTCTGGACCGCGGACCTGTCGGCCGCGCATCGCGTGACCCGGGCGGTCAAGGGGGGGCTGCTGCACGTCAACACCTACGGCGGGTCGGACATCACCGTGCCGATGGCCGGCATGAAGCAATCCGGCAACGGCGTCGACAAGTCCATGCACGCCTTTGAGAAATACACCGACCTCAAAACGGTCTGGATGAAACTGTGACGCATATCGACCAAAAACCAGAGGATACCGAATGACAAATGACCTCGTTCTGCTGGGCACAAAGGGCGGCCCGGCGATCCGTCAGGGCGGCGCCATGCCCACCTGCTCGCTGTTGCGGCTGGACGGCAAGTCGATCCTGGTGGATTGCGGCATCGGCGTGTCGCGCAGCGTGGTCGAGGCGGGCGTCTCGCTGCTGGACCTCGACGCCATCTTCATCACCCACCTGCATTCTGATCACGTGGTCGAGCTTGGCCCGCTGATCTACACCGCCTGGACGACGGGGCTGAACAAGCCGTTGACGGTCTACGGCCCCGAAGGCAGCGAAGATTACTGGCGGCATTTCCTGAAGGCCATGGCCTTTGACCACGCCATCCGGATCGACGACGAAGGCCGCCCCGAGATTGCCGGGATGATCCGGTTCGAGACCCTGACCGAAGGGTTCGAGACCGCACTTGACGGCGTGGCTGTGCGTGCGCTGCGGGTCGATCACCCGCCGGTGACCGAATGCTATGCCCTGCGGTTCGAGGGCGACGGGCAGAGCGTCGTCTTTTCCGCAGACACCTGCTATTTCCCGCCGCTGGCGCGCTTTGCGGCAGGCGCCGACGTTCTTGTCCACGAGGCGATGTTGACCGCCGGGGTAGAAAAGCTGGTGGCGCGCACCGCCTCGGCCGGGCGGCTGCGCGAACACCTGTTGGCCTCGCATACACCGGCCGCCGATGTCGGGCGGATCGCGTCGGACGCGATGGTCGGTCAACTGGTCCTCAACCACCTCGTTCCCGCCGACGATCCCGATTTCGGCGAGGCCGACTGGAAGGACGAGGTTTCCAGGACGTGGAACGGCCCGCTTGTCGTGGGGCGGGACGGGTTGCGCATTCCGCTCGGCGGCCAGGGCGGGGACGGCAGCCGTGGCTGATCCGGTGCCGGTGCCGCGCCGCTGCCGGGACCGGCGGGACGGGCGGTTTGCCGGCGCAACCGTCTCCGGCGCCGGCCGTCTGTGAGCATCGCGACCGAAATCCTTGGCCGCCTGGTCCCTGTCCGCCCGTGGATGACGGCTGTCGATGGTCAGAGCCTGCGCGCGGACGCGATGGCGGGCCTGACCGGCGCGACCATCGTGCTTCCGCAGGGCATCGCCTTTGCGGTGATCGCCGGTCTGCCGCCGGAATACGGCCTCTTCACCGCGATGATCGTCCCGCTCGTCGCGGCGATCTGGGGGTCGTCGATGATCATGGTTTCCGGGCCGACCACGGCGATTTCGGCGGTGCTTTTCGCGACGCTGGCGCCCCTCGCGCCGGTTGGCACTCCCGAGTATGTCACGCTCGCCCTTGTTCTGACGCTGCTGGTCGGCGCCATGCAACTGGCGGCGGGCCTGTCGGGCCTGGGCGAGGTGATCGCCTTCATCTCGCATTCGGTCATCGTCGGGTTCACCGGCGCCGCCGCGGTCCTGATCTTCGTGTCGCAGCTCGGCCCCGCGCTGGGGCTGGGGACGTCAGAGGGCAGCGTGCTGCCCCGCTTGCTTGCCCTGGCGGACCGCCGCGACATGATCGAGCCCACCGCCATGCTGATTGCGGCGGTGACGCTTGGCACGATCCTGCTGATGACGCGTCTCGACAAGCGCCTGCCGGCCTACATCCTTGCCCTGCTTGCGGGCTCGGTCGCGGGGGCGCTGCTCGACGCCGCGGGACGGGGCGTCGCCCATTTTGCTCCGCTTGGCGCCGTCAGCCCCTCTTTTGCAGTGCCGCAGTTGCAGGCGGACAGCCTTGCCGCCCTGCTGCCCGGGGCCGCGGCGGTCGCATTCGTCGGCCTGCTCGAAGCCATCTCGATCGGGAAATCCTTCGCCGTCGCGCGCAAGGAGCGCTTTGATTCCAATCAGGAGATCGTGGGGCAGGGGATGTCGAACCTCGTCGGCAGTTTCTTCCAGTGCTATGCCGGGTCCGGCTCCTTTACCCGGTCGGGCCTGAACGCGGACAGCGGGGCGAAAACGCCGCTTTCGGCGATCCTGGCCGCCGGGTTCCTGTTGCTGATGCTCTGGCTGGTCTCGCCGCTGGTCGCGCGCGTGCCGGTTCCCGCGGTCTCGGCGGTCATCCTTTACGTCGCGCTGAAACTGATCGATCACCGCGAAATCCGTCATATCGTGACGACCAGCCGGTCCGAGACCGTCATCCTGCTGGTGACCTTCGTGACCGGCGTCGTCTCGGAGCTGGATTTCGCCATCCTCGCCGGGGTCGTGGCCTCGCTTGTCGTCTTTCTGAGCCAGAGCGCGCGGCCTCTCGTGGCGGTCGGCGCCCCGGCCGACGTGGGCGGGCGCCGGGTGTTTCTGAACGCACATCACTACGGCCTGCCGCAATGTCCGCAGATCAGCATGACGCGGCTGGAGGGGCCGCTGTTCTTCGGCTCCATCGACCATGTGGAACGACGGTTCCGGCAACTCGACGCGCAGGATGGCGATAAGACCCGGATATTCAACCTGCGCGGTGTGGGACGGATCGACATGTCGGGGGCCCAATTCGTTCTGGACGAGGTGCGCCGGGCGCGCGCGCAGGGGCATGACCTGCACCTGATCGCGAAACACCCCGACATCCTGCGCACGCTCGAACGGCTGCATTGCGGCGATGTGCTTGGACCGGACCATATCCACGGCACCAAGGCCGCCGCCATCGACACGGCGGTGGCCGCTGCACAAGACGACATTTGCGCCCGCTGCCGCCTGCGGGTCTTTCACGAATGTGCAAGAAAGCCCGGGGCGCCGACGGATGAGAGCGGTCCGCAGACGGCCCGATTGGCCCCGTAACGGCCGCTAGGCCAGTTCCTCTTGCGCGGCGTTCTGCCGGGAAAAGACCACCTGTCCCTTCCAGACGGTTTCCTGCACCGAAATGCGGGCGATCTCTTCGGGCGACATCGCCCGGATGTCACCGGGGAGCACGATGAAATCGGCCCAGGCGCCTGGTGCCAGAACGCCGATCTCGCCCGTCTTGCGCATCGCGCCTGCGGCATTCGTGGTGAAGAGCGGCAGTGCCCGGTCGAGGTCGATCGCCTGGCCGGGGGCCACTGTGCCGGGATACTGCCCGGTTGCGTCCCTTCGGCAAAGCAGGCTGGCGAGCCCGGTCCAAGGGTCGGCGTCGGGCGCGGAGGCGGGCCAGTCGGTTCCGAAGATCACCGTCGCCCCGGCGTCCTGCAATGACCGTACGCGGTGCACCTCGTTCAGGCGCGCCTCACCCAGCACCGCGCGCTGCGCGGCGGTGGCGGCGTTTGGGGCCCAGAGCTTTGGCGAGACTTCGGCCACGGCATCCAGCTCGGCAAAGCGCTTCAGGTCAGCGTCAGAGACGAAGGTGCAATGGGCGATCTCGTGGCGCAGGCCGGACGGGCCGTTCGTTTTTCGCGCGGCCTCGATCGCGTCAAGACCCTTGCGCGCGGCGTTGTCGCCGACGGCGTGCATCTTGACCACATAGCCCGCCCGGTCCAGATCGGTGACGATCTGGTTCAGGTGCCGGGGTTCGAGCAGCAGCGTCGCGTCGGGATCGTGGCTCTCCGGGTCGTAGCCGGGCGCCGGCAGGTAGGGGCTGAGAAACGAGGCGGTATGCGCCGGGGCCACGCCGTCGAGGAACAGCTTGGCAAAGCGCAGGTCGATGCCGTCGCGCTGGTAGGCGAGGCGCTGCCGGTCAAGCTCTTCGGGCGTGGCGGTATCGCCGCTCAGCGGCGAAAAGGCCGTCAGATGGGCCGCCACATGCAGGGTCAGGTCGCCCCGGTCATGCGCGGCGGCATAGGCGGCCAATGCGTTTTCGTCGGCTGCAGGCTCCTTGAAGGCGGTGTAGCCGAGGCTGTTGAAATAGCGCACGAAGTAGCGGCAGGCTTCGGCCATCTGGTCGTCGGTCCAGTCGGCCATCCTGCGCACCGGCGCGCAGGCGGCCTCTGCCAGAAGGCCGGTCAGCTCGCCGTCGCCGTCGCGCTCCAGCACGCCGCCGGGAATGCCGGGGGTATCGCGGTTCAGCCCGGCAAGGGCCAAGGCCCTGCTGTTGCACCACATCGCGTGTTGCGAGGTGTCCGTCACCGCCACCGGGTGATCGGGCACCAGCCGGTCGAGCCATGCGCGCGGGGTCATGCCCAGCTCGGCCCGCATCTCCATCCGCCAAGGCCCGCCGGTGATCCAGCTGCCCGCAGGCTGGCGCGCCGCCTGCGCCGCCAGCGCCTCGGCGAGCTCCGCCACGGTCGCGGTGTAGCCCACATAGACCTGGAAGAGATCGCGGCAAGCACCCCAGAGCGCGTGGGTATGGCTTTCGATCAGCCCGGGCATCGCGAAATGCCCGGCCATGTCGATGCGCTCAGTGGCCGGCCCGGCGAGTGATTCGATCTCGGAAGTAGAGCCCAGAGCCACGATTCGACCGGAGGAAACCGCCATGGCCCCGGCTTCGGGCCGGGCGGCATCCATCGTCATAAACCTGCCGTTCACATAGATTTTTTCTGCTTTGATCATAGGGGCCTCCTCCGCTTTGGTGAAAAGCGTGCAAAAGTTTGTTGATTTTGTCAACGGTATCGGTAGCCTTTGCTGGAGGAGGAGCTCAATGACGGAATCAGTAAAAAAGACGTCGCAATCGGAGGCAGACGCGCTTCACCCGCTGTCTTCCTTGCCCGAGGCCCTGAGCTTTCGCATCTCGCGCCTTGCGGCAATCAACGAGCGGAGCGGTGGCCGGTATTTCAAGCGCGAGTACGATCTGACCCTGGTGGAATGGCGGATCCTCGGGCTGACGGCGACCGAGGGGATGATCCACTTCACAACGCTGCGGGACACCCTGTTGCTCGACAAGGGGCAGCTCAGCCGGACGATCAAGGCGCTGGTGGCGCGCGGGCTTATCGAGACCCGGAATTCCGAGGCCGATGCGCGCCAGATCGACCTTCACATCACGCCGGCGGGACAGGAGCTCAACGATCAGGCCCTGCGCTTCACCTCCAAACGCAACGCGGTGCTCGCCAGTGTTCTGACGCAAACCCAGCGGGCGGAGTTCGAGCGCATGCTCGACCTTCTAATCGGGCACAACCAGGCACTCCTCGCGAAAGGAATAACAAATGGATAAGGTTGCAGCAGACAGGGGCCTGGCCCACGTGACGCAAAAGGCCGGACGCGGGCTGGCGCTGCTCTTTTCGGTGATCATCGTCACGGTCATTGCCTTCTTCGCGCTGGACGAGGCCAAAGCCCGGTTCGGCGCTCTCGCAATCAGCGTGGTGATCGTCGCCCTCTCGAAGCCCGCGGCCCTCGACCGGCGGCTGGGGCGTTTCGGCTGGGTGATCGACCTCGGTCTGATCGCGGCCTTCCTCTATTCGGCGGTCTGGTTCTTTCAGGTCAAGGCGGAGCTCTACACCGGCTTCTACATCGCCACGCCAGAGAACATCCTCGCGGGTCTCGCGGGCCTTGCCGCGCTGATCGCGCTGTCGGTCCGGTGCTGGGGCTGGTCGCTTGTGATCATGGCGCTGGTCTTCATCGCCTTCGGCTTTGCCGGTCCGCAACTGCCCGGTATGCTGGAGCATTTCGGCATGGAGCTGAGCGACTTCATGCAGATCGCCTGGTATTCCTTCGACGGGGTGTTCGGCCGCATCACCGGCCTCGTGGCCGACAACGTGCTGATCTTCCTGATCTTCGGCGCCGTGCTGGAACGGACCGGCGCAGGCGAGAGCCTGATCCAGATTTCCACCGCCCTGACCGCGCGCATTCGTGGCGGCGCGGCCCATGCCGCCATCGTTGCCAGCGCCGTCTTCGGCATGATGAGCGGCAGCGTCGCGGCCAATATCGCCGGCACCGGTGTCTTTACCATTCCGATGATCAAGCGGCAGGGCTTTTCGGCCAATTTCGCCGCGGCGGTCGAGACCGCCGCCTCTTCGGGCGGGCAGTTGACCCCGCCGATCATGGCGGCGGCCGTCTTTGTCATGGCCGACCTCGTGGGCATGCCTTTCGCGATGGTGATCCTCGCCGCCGCGCTGCCAGCGCTCTTCAAGTATATCGGCCTCTTCGCACAGGTCTATGCCGAGGCAGTGCGGCTCGATATCAAGCCTCTGCCCAAGGAAGAGATCCCGGTCCTGACCTCGCGCGACTGGTTGAACTCTGCCCTGGTCTTTCTGCCGATTGCCGCGCTGATGCTGGCCTTCGTTTCGGGCAAGAGCCCGGCCATGGCGGGGCTGGTGGGCGTCGTCATGGCGATCGTGACGGGCCTGGTCCTTAATCCGGCGTTCCGCCGCGAGCCGCAGCGCATCCTGCAAGCCCTGGCAGACGGTGGTATCAGCGCGGCGAAGATCATGCTCGCCGTGGGTGTCATCGGGGTCGTCCTGGCAGTGATCAATGAGACCGGCATCGCCATCCGCTTTGCCACCTCGATCGCCTCTGTCGGCGAGGGCAACCTGATCCTGGCGCTGATCCTCGCCATGTTCGGCGCGCTGATCCTCGGGATGGGGCTTCCGACCCTGCCGGCCTATCTGATCATCGCGATCATGATCGCGCCGGCGATCATCAAGGCCGGGGTGCTGCCGCTGGCTGCGCATATGTTCGTGCTCTACTTCGCGGTCTACTCCTCGATCGTGCCGCCAATTGCCTATGGCTGCTACGTCGCGGCGCCGATCGCCGGCGGCAACCCGCTGCGGACCTCCTTCGTGGCGCTGCGGATCTCGATCGTCGGGCTGCTGGTTCCTTATATTTTCGTGTTCTCGCCCTCGCTGCTGCTCGTCGCCGGCGAGTTCAGCTGGACCGAACTGGGGCTAACGGTCCTGCGCCTTCTGGCCGCGGTTTGGATGCTGGCGAGTGCGCTTGGCGGCGCCGATCCGCGGATGGGCGTGCTCGGGACCGGCCAGCGTGCGATCCGTCTGCTGATCGGGGCTGCCGCGATGTTCCCGATGTGGTTCCTCTGGGTGCCTGCCGTCGCCGCGACCGTTCTGGTCGGACTGTTCCTGCCACGGCCGGTTCCTCTGAGCGCCGCCAACTCTAACTAAAAAAACCAACAGGAGACTGAAATGAGACCCTACTTCAAGGCACTCTGCAAGCCGCTGGCGCTTGGCCTGACCGCGGCCACGCTGCTGGCGGGCACCGCCACGGCCGAGCTTTTCAAGGTTGCGTCGATCGCGCCGGGGATGTCGCCGTTCATCGTCAACACCGCGATTTCCAAGGTGGTCAATCAGCATGTGGAGGGCGTCGAGTTCCAGGTGCGCGCCACGGGCGCCGCAACCAAGCACATGGTCGATGCCGGTAAGGGCAAGGTGGACTTCCTGTTCGGTTCACCGACGATCAACTGGTTGATGGTCAATCAGTTCGGGCCCTACAGGGGCATGGCCGCCGCGCCGGAACTGGAAAAGAGCGTCGGCATGATCTTTTCCTATCAGATGGGACCGTACCATTACATCACGCGCGCGGATTCCGGGATCGAGACGCTTGAGGACATCCGGGGCAAGAAGGTCTTCATCGGCCCTCCGGGCGGTGCGGCCAGCGGTGTAGTGCTGCGCAACATCCTGAAGCCGGTCACCGGCATGACGGCAGATGACATCGAGGTTCAGCCCTTCGGCTTCGACGCGGCGGCGCAGGCCTTTCAGGATGACAAGATCGACCTGATCATCCTGCCGACCAACATTCCCAGCCCGGTGGTGCAGCAATTCGCGCTGACCAAGGAAATCCGGCTGCTGGATATCGACGTCGACAAGGGCATCGTGAACAAGGCGACAGGGGGCACTGTAAACACCATCCCGGCTGGAACCTATGGCAATAACCATGTCGGCGGCGACGCCACGACACACGGCGCCATCGTGAACTTCAGCGCGGGCATGCATGTAGATGAAGAGGTTGTCTATCAGGTCACCAAGGCGATCTGGGAAAACCTGGATGAGATCCACGGCACGGCGCAATGGATGAAGAACACTATCCGCAAGGACACCGCGCTCGAACTGATCGCCGGGCGGCTGCATCCGGGTGCCGAGCGGTACTACCGGGAAGCCGGCTGGGAGATCCCCGAGCCCGTGACCTTCGCACCCGCCAACTGACCATCCCTTCCTCCCCGGCGGGGCATCCTGGGCTGTGATGGCCCCGGTCCCCGCCGCACCCCGGGCCGCTGCGGATGCTCCCGACCGCAGCGGTCCTCCTGACCACGAAAGCGCCGGCCATGACCCTTGTGAAACCGCAGCCCTCCCCCGAAGCCTCTGACCGGCCGGAGTACAGCGGGCCCGAGTTATGCCGACTCGAAGCCGTCGCCGTTGTAGGCCTGTTGCGGCGGGGAGAGGTGTCTTCGCGCGAGGTTCTCGAAGCTGCATACGACCGGATCGGAGCGATTGAACCAGCCATCAACGCGACACCGACCCTCTGCCCGGAAAGAGCGTTCGACGCGGCAGAGAAGCTTGATACCGCGAATTGCGACCACCCGGGCTGGCTTGGCGGCCTGCCGATCGGAATCAAGGATCTCACCCCGGTTTCTGGCGTGCGCACGACCTTCGGAACGCCAGGCTTCGCCGATTACGTGCCGAAGGACAGCGATCCACTGGTAGAAATGCTCGAGGCGCGTGGCGGGATTGTCGCCGGCAAGACGAACACACCGGAGTTCGGGGCCGGCGGCAATACCTTCAACGATGTCTTCGGGGCTACGCGAAACCCCTGGGACACGGCCCTGAATGCAGGCGGATCGTCCGGCGGCGCAGCTGCGTCGCTTGCGGCGGGGGAGCTTTGGCTCAGCCATGGCTCCGACCATGGCGGATCTCTTCGCACCCCCGCCGCATACTGCGGCATCGTCGGGTTGCGGCCCAGCCCGGGGATGTGCGGCGGCGCGTCGCGGGACAATGGCTTCATGATCGAGGGGGTTCAGGGTCCTATGGCCCGCAGTGTACGTGATTGCGCGCTGTTCCTCGACGCAATGTCCGGGTTCGATCCCCGCTTCCCAATTTCCTATCCCGCACCTGCGGAGTCCTTCCAATCCGCGGTGGAACGCGCCGATGGGCGGATCCGGATCTCCTTTTCGCTCGACCTTGGTGGGCTGTCTCCGGTCGACCGCGAAGTCGAAGATCACCTGCGGGGCGTGCTCTCCCTCCTGGAGCGCGGCGGTTCGCAGATCGAAGAAATCTGTCCCCTTTTTCCGGAACTTGAACGGACTTATAGGGTCCTGCGCGGTATGACATGGGCCACAATGGCCCGGAGAATGCCCGAGGATATCACTCGCCACTTCAAGCGTACGTTGACCGAAAACGTCGCCTTCGGCGAGGCGCTAACCATGGCAGACATTGCGCAGGCCAATCTGGATCGAACGGCCATCTACAACGCGATGGTCGAACACTTCCAACGGTTCGACGTGCTGGCCTGCCCGGTCGTGGGGTGCATGCCGCACGCCCAGTCTGAAGAATGGGTACAAGAAATCAACGGGCAAATACTGACCGACTACATGGACTGGCTCCGGTTTGCGTTCCTGGCCTCCACCACCGGTCTGCCCGCAATCTCGATTCCGGTGGGGCTCGGTCCGAGGGGCCTTCCCGTCGGCCTTCAATTGATTGGAAAACCGCGCGGAGAGGCCGCATTGCTGGCAGCAGCTCGGGCGGTCGAAGTCGCCGTCGGCGGCCCTTTAACCCCGGTGGATCCGAAAGTGACCCACTTATCGGAAAGCCTATAGTCATGCCAGAAACCAATCTATTGAGTGATATCCTGCGGCGTGTCGCAGGACGTGGACGCACGGGCAGCCTGGTTCCCGACAACGCAGAGGTGCTGCGCATGTGCCGGGCGCTTCTGGCCGAACGCAGCGAGGCGGCAGGACTGGGGCTGGCGCGGCAGATTCTCGACAGCCTCGAGCGCAAGACACAGGAAGATCGAAACGAGATTTTTCTCAGTATTGCTTTGAATTTCGGGGTGGACGATATTGCGCTTCGGGCTGCCATCAACCAATGGGAGCCCAGCAAGGTTCATACGGCGCGCACCATACATTTTGCCGCCGAGCCGCAAAGTCAGGAACTCATCCGTCGGCTGAACAAGGTGCCCGGAGCCACGGCACGGCTGGTCGCCATGCGCGGCGCGTTGCTGGACGCCTTGCCGAATTCGGCAGCAATGAAGGAACTCGACCAGGATTTCCGCCATCTTTTCCGCTCGTGGTTCACCCGAGGTTTCCTCGAGATGCGGCGGATCACTTGGATGACGTCGGCCGAAATTCTCGAGAAGATCATCGATTACGAAGCGGTCCACGAAATCACTGGCTGGGCCGATCTGCACCAGAGAGTGGCCGATCCCGACCGGAGGCTGTTTGCATTCTTCCACCCGGCAATGCCCTCGGAGCCGCTGATCTTTGTTCAAGTTGCCTTGACTGACGCCGTTCCCTCCGCAATCCCCCCGATCTTAAGCCGGGACAGGGAAGTACTGGATCCCGCGTCCGCAAAGGTTGCCACCTTCTATTCCATATCGAACTGCCAAAAGGGGCTGCGGGGCATCTCATTCGGCAATTTCCTCATAAAGCAGGTCGTTACCGAATTGCAGCGCGAGTTCCCTCAATTGAAGACCTTCGTGACCCTCTCTCCAGTTCCCGGCTTTCGGTCTTGGGCACAGCGCGCGCTGGAGAACGATGATCCGCTTCTGTCTTCCGATGACCGGACGTGCCTGAAGCAGCTGCACGCAGGTTCGTCGTCTGTCTACCTGGCGAAGCTGGCGGCGCGTTACCTGACGCAGGCGAAACGTACCAATGGGGCTGCGCTCGATCCCGTTGCGAATTTCCACCTGGGCAACGGCGCTTTACTGTACAAGATACATCCCGACGCAGACCCCAGCCTGCGCGGCATCGGCGCGTCGTGGGGTGTGATGGTCAATTACCTGTATGACAGCGAAAAAATCGCCGCGAACCACCAAGCCTACGCGTCGCGGCAATCCGTGATCGCCTCTCCGGCTGTCCGGTCCCTGGCCGAAGCAAGATAAGGACACCCCCTATGTACGAACAGAACCACCTTGCCAGTCGGCTGCGGGCAGCCAGCCTCGGCAGAGAAGACGCGCAGTTCCTGCACCTGCCTGCTTCGGGACAGACCACCAGCTACGGGGATTTCTTTGCCAACGCCGAGAAACTGGCGGCGGTACTGGTCGATGCAGGTGTTGGCCCCGGGGATCGCATTGCCGTACAGGCCCCCAAGACCCAAACCATGCTGGAACTCTACGTTGCCTCGGTCCTGGCCGGCGCCGTCTTTCTGCCACTCAACACATCCTATACGGGACCCGAGCTTGAGTATTTCCTGACCGATGCAAGCCCCCGCGTCTTCGTCTGCGATCCGACCCGACTGGAAAGCCTCGGTCCCATCGCCGCCAAGGCCGGTGTCACAAAGGTTTTCACGCTGACGGCGGACGATTGCGGGACCCTGGCAGAGGCCAAGGAAACCACTTCGGCCGGCTTCGTTCCGGTTGTGCGCGGGTCGGAGGACCTAGCCGCAATTCTCTATACCTCGGGGACTACGGGCCGGTCCAAGGGCGCCATGCTGACCCATGGCAATCTCGCCTCCAACGCCGAAACCCTGCGGGACGTGTGGAAATTCACGCGCCGCGACGTGCTGATCCATGCCCTGCCGATTTTCCACACGCACGGTCTGTTCGTCGCCACGAATGTGACGCTGATGGCCGGCAGCGCGTGCATCTTCTTTGCCGGTTTCGACAGTTCGGAGATCATGGACAGCCTTCCAAGAGCCACAGTTCTAATGGGGGTCCCAACATTCTACGTCCGGTTGCTCAAGGAGGCCGGGCTGCCGGAGGCGACGGCGTCGATGCGGTTGTTCATCTCGGGGTCCGCACCCTTGTTGGCGGAAACCCATGAGCAATGGCGCAACGAAACCGGCCATGCGATACTTGAGCGCTATGGCATGACCGAAACAAACATGATCGCGTCTAACCCTTATGATGGCCCGCGCAAGCCTGGCACGGTCGGGCTGCCCCTGCCGGGAGTGGAGGTTTTGGTCACGGATCCGCAGAGCGGCACGCTGCTTGATCAGGGCGAAGTCGGCATGCTGGAAGTGCGAGGCCTCAACGTCTTTGGCGGCTATTGGCAGATGCCCGAGAAAACCGCGGAAGAGTTGCGCGCTTCAGGGTTTTTCGTTACCGGTGATCTGGGACAGATCGACAGTGATGGATACGTTCATATCGTTGGCCGTGAAAAAGATCTCATCATCACGGGCGGGTATAACGTTTATCCAAAAGAAATAGAGCTGCTGATCGACGATTTGGTGGAGGTCGCTGAAAGCGCCGTGATAGGCGTGCCACATCCGGATTTCGGCGAGGGGGTGGTTGCTGTTGTCGTTCCATCGCCCGGCACTTCCCTGACCGGAGAGGACGTTCTCAGAAAGATTAGTGGAAGCGTTGCCCGTTACAAGCAACCGAAACATGTCGTCATCATTGACACCTTGCCGCGCAACACGATGGGAAAAGTGCAGAAGAATGCACTTCGCGAGCAATACTCGGGCATCTTTGAGAAGAGCGGAACGGAATTAAACAAGAAACAACCCGCAAGCTGAAGATGATACGTGAATCCCTGTCGCCGATGACCTGATGGGATGAGCTTCCTTCCCACCAAACCGTGGCTCTTGTTGCGGGCATAGGTGGAAAAGAGAAGCATTCTGAAGGACATCGAAGTTTTGGGCACTGATCTGGCAAGACCGTTCGCAGCCGTGTAGGATAGGGCGCAGCGGGAGCTATTGTTTGGGAGTGGAAAAGATCTGGGGTTCAAGCGGCGTTGAGGTGCCGAGTTGACAATCTTCCATCTAGGGTCAGGATTCATAACCAGAAGATGACGGTTGCAGCGAGGGCGATGGCTGAGAGGAAGACTTTCGGACAGCGGTTGTAGTGGTTCAGATGTGATCTGACAGTTGCCCGGATTTCCGGCGGCGTCTGTCAGGTCAGGTTTGGTTCAGGAACTTTCCCTTCCAGATTTCCTTGCCCTCGATCATGGTCTGGAACGGCGTTCTGCCGCAACACATTTTGCCCTGATGAGTGCGTTCGTGGTTGTAGCAATTCAGCCATTCATCGAGATCGGTTTGAAGCGCGTCGATGCTATCGTAGAGCTTCTTGCGGAACGCAACCTGGTAGAACTCTTGCAGCACCGTCTTGTGGAACCGCTCGCAGATCCCGTTCGTCTGGGGCGATTTCACCTTGGTTTTGGTATGGTCGATGTCGTTGATCGCCAGGAAGAGCTGGTAATCATGCTTGTCGGCCCGACCGCAATATTCCGTGCCCCGGTCGGTCATGATCCGCAGCACCGGCAGGCCGTGCTCTTCGTGGAACGGCAGAACCCGGTCGTTGAGCAGATCAGCCGCCGTGATGGGCGTTTTGGTGGTGTAGAGCTTGGCATGCGCCACCTTGCAATAGGTGTCGACGTAGGTCTGCTGATAGATCCGCCCGACGCCTTTGAGGGTGCCTACATAGAACGTGTCCTGTGACCCGAGATAGCCTGGGTGAGCGGTCTCGATCTCGCCGCAGGCTTCATCGTCCAGCTTCTTCTTTTCCAGCGCCTGCACCTGCGCTTCGGTCAGGATGGTGCCTTCTTCGGCGACCTTGGCCTCCAGTGCCTTGAGCCGGGTTTTGAAATTCGCCAGATCGTGCCGCAGCCAGATCGACCGGACACCCGAGGGCGAGACAAACACACCCAGTTTGCGCAGCTCGTTTGAGGTGCGGGCCTGGCCATAGGCCGGGAAATCAGTGGCGGATTTGATGACCGCTTGTTCCGTGACTTCGTCCACCCGGTTCGCCAGATTGGGCTTGCGCCGGGTGCGCTCGAACAGCGCCTCCACGCCGCCGTCTTCAACCGCCGCCTTATAGCGATAGAATGTGTCCCGGCTGTAGCCCATGACCTGGCAGGCTTTCGACACATTACCCAATTCCTCGGCCAGGTTCAGCAGACCGGTTTTGTGTTTGATGATCTTGTCGGTAGTATTCAACATCGTGGTTTCCTCGTTTTGTGGTTGGGTTTGCACCACCATCAAAACGGGCAACCATCATCTCCTTCAAGAGATGCGCCGCCCCCGTTTCAGCTTGCTGAGAAGGG
>NZ_JBVVXU010000032.1:0-27065 GCF_055902035.1 Leisingera sp. SA215
CACCTTGTTGCAGCGGTCGCGGATTTCGTTCAGGAAGCACGCTCTCTTATCGTGAAGGTTGCCCCTTATGCCGCACAAGTTCAATGCCGGGCGCCGGGGCCAGTTTCCGGCATCGAAGTTCTGCGTGACGAACTGGCCCGAGTATAACGAGGCGCTGCGCGGTCGCGGCGATCTGACGGTTTGGTTTGAGACGGGCGCTGCCGGGCAGTGGCGCGCGCCGAAGCGGAAAAGCCGCGGCGGTCAGGCGAAGTATTCCGATTTCTCGATTGAGACCTGCCTGACCTTGGGGTTGATCTTTCACCAGCCGCTTCGGCAGACGCAGGGCTTTGTCCGCGCGCTTCTGAAGCTGATGGGACTGGAACTGCCGGTGCCGGATTTCTCGACGCTGTCGCGACGGGCCAAGGGGCTTGCTGTAGAAGACGCCAGGCCGAAATCGAACGGGCCGGTCACGCTGATCGTGGACAGCACCGGGCTGAAGATGCACCGTGGCTCGGGTTGGCAGGAAGCCAAACATGGGACGGGAAAGACGCGCAAATCCTGGCGGAAACTCCATATCGGGTACGATCCGGGCAGTGGCGAGACCGTCGCCTCGCTTCTGACCACCGAACATGTTGGTGACGAGACCGCTTTGCTGGAACTGATCGACGGCCTTGATCTGCCGGTGGCTCGCGTGCTCGCCGATGGCGCCTATGACGGTACGGGTGTTCTGGATTGTCTCACCGAGGCCTTCGGGTCCAATGTCGAGATCATCATCCCGCCGCCAAAGACCGCCGTCTTGGGACGCAACGACCAGCGCGACGCTCATATCGAGCATATCGCCATACATGGCCGGATGGCATGGCAATCCGAGACGGGCTACAACAGCCGCGCCCTCGTCGAGGCCCAGATCGGGCGCCGCAAATCCGTCATCGGCCCCGGCCTGAAGTCAAGGGAATTTGACCGACAAGTCACCGAAAGCATGATCGCGACCAAGGCCCTGAACCGCATGACCGCCCTCGGACGTGCGGTCTTCGAACGTGTCGCATAAACCGTCGGGGAAAGGGGTGCCTATATCCAGATTTTGAACCATGCAACAACGTGGGCGCAGTGATAGCGCAAACGATGAAAAGCCGTGTTAGAGCAGTCAGTCATTAAACGGTTCGCAATTTCAATTTTCATCTGCCAAACTAAAATCCGCAAAGCAGCGTGAATGACCTCGTCGCTCACGGATTGAGCTTCAAAGGGGCAAATCTATAAATCACTGCCCTTTGATCAACTCATCTGCGACTGCGATAAAGTTCATGAGTGCAGGCGATTTGTAGGCTCGGTTCCAAACCAGGAGAGTGGATATCTCGGCTTCGCAATCCGAGATTGGTTTCGTCATAATCGTTCTTGGCTGAAACCTCGTTATCCCCTGCGCATAGACAGAAACTCCGAGGCCGCTGCCAACGAGGCCAAGGATCCCCAATGCATTTGACGCTTCGTATTTGACATCGATCGCATTGCCGCTTCTCAAGAACACATCGTCGATGAACAGGCGGAAAAAATCCCATTCAGCCATGCTACCCAAGACCATGGGGTACTGAGCTATTTCACTGAGCGTGACCGTTGGCCGGGTCGACAAGCGATGGTCCACTGGCAAGAGCGCGACGAGCCTCTCACTTGCCACTTTTCGGGTTTCGAACTGGGGGTGCTTGAATGGGCCCAGCATAAAGCCAACATCGATGTTGTTTCGGGACAGCTCAATTTTCTGCCCTTGAGTGCGAATATACTTCAGCTCCAGTTCTATGTCTGGGTAGCGGCGGGTAAATTCCCGCACCACCCCAGGCATGAGATCAAGCGCTGCGAAGGACATGTATCCGACGCGCAAAAACCCTTTCTTGCCCTCCGCTGCGATGCGCCCGGCTTGCACGGCCGCAGAAATTTCAGAGGAGATAAGCCTGGTCCGTTCGTAAAAGACCTCACCCGCGGCCGTCAGTGAAACTTCGCGAGTTGTGCGTCGGATGAGTTGGTAGCCAAGCTGCTCTTCCAGCTGTCGGATGCGTCGGCTGAGCGCGCTTTGGTCTATGGAAAGGCGTTCCGCTGCACGCCTGAAACTGAGTTCGACTGCGACCGCGTTGAAGGCTTCCAAGTCGCGAGTCTGAGGAGTGTGGGTCATTGTCATTTGTAATTTAGCTTCAGTTACAGATACATAGCACAAAATTCCTGATTAATGCAATTAGTGCATCAATAGTGGCCGATACGGCGATTGTTTATGAGCTGTGTGTGTCCGATTTTGTAGGTGGGAACTCTGACCCGAGATCAAGATGCCAATGCAGCAAAGGCTGACTGAGGCAGACATAGCGACTTACCAAATCGAAGGACAACAAAATGAATAATGTTGATCACGCAGCACTGGATAAGATGCTGCACGAGGCATTCGATGCTGCATCCGCACTGTACAAAGAGCGTGGCTTCCAACGCCGTGTGGGCTTTGGCAAGAAACCCGCCCTTGTCAGTGTCGACCTGGCAAATGCTTGGACCCGTCCCGGAAACCCATTCACTTGCGACCAGGAGAAGATGGACAGCGAGATCATTCCCGGCATGCAGCGCCTGTTGGAAGCCTGCCGGGCCAACGGGCATCCGGTCATCCATGTCACTACCGCCTATGAGATCACCGATCGGAAGGCGCCGTTCACTGACATGGGACTGTGGCACGACAAAATTCCGGTTGATGTGGTGGATTTGGCTGACAAAGACCTGTGGGCAATCGACAGCCGGATTGCACCGGTCGAAGGCGAGTATACGTTGCTCAAGAAACGGGCGAGTTCGTTCCACGGCACCGAACTGGCCGGCATTCTGCGTGCCAATGGCGTTGACACCATCCTAGTGACTGGTGTGACCGCTTGCGCCTGCGTGCGCCAGACAATCTGCGACGGTATTGCCGACGGCTTCCGTACGATTGCAGTGAAAGAGGCAATCGGCGACCGGGTGCCGGGTGCCGTCGCCTGGAACCTGTTCGACATCGACGCGAAGTTTGGTGACGTCGAGACCGTCGACACCTGTGTCGATTATCTCAACACCGTCAACAACCGTTAAACGCTGGAAAGATTTCCGGGAGGGTGCTCAAGCGCCCTCTCGGACAGGGAGGAATTGGAGGACATCATGGCTCGCATCGGCGTTGACGTAGGCGGTACAAATACCGACCTCGTACTGGAATGTAATAAGGGTACTTTTTTCCATAAAGTGCCCAGCACCTTGAAAGACCAATCTATCGGCGTGGTCGAGGGTATTCACCAGATTTGCGAAATTGCCGGGATTGACAAGGAGGCGATCGAAGTCATCAATCACGGCACGACTGTTGCGACGAATATTACCATCGAGCATAACGGCGCTGAAGTCGGGATGCTGACGACGAAAGGCTTCCGCGACATCTTGCACATCGGCCGCCACAAGCGACCGCACAACTTCTCACTGCATTTCGAAGTGCCTTGGCAGAACCGGCCGCTCGTCAAACGGCGCAACCGGATCGCTATCACTGAACGCATCCTGCCGCCTACCGGTGAGATTGAGACACCGCTGAACGAGGACGAAATCCGCAGTGCCTGCGCTCTTTTCCGCAAGCGCGGCATCAAGTCCGTCTGCATCGGCTTCATGTTTTCTTTCCTGAACGACGCGCATGAAAAGCGCGCCCGTGACATCGTGCTGGAAGAAATCCCCGATGCCTATGTGTCGGTGTCCTCTGATGTGTCAAACGTCATTCGCGAATACGAGCGGTTTTCCACGGTTGCCATGAACGCTTTTGTCGGCCCGCGGTCTGCCTGGTACCTTCGCAATCTTGAGCAGAAGGTCAAGGATGGCGGTATTCCAGCTAAGCTGCGCGTCATCCAGTCCAATGGCGGAATATCCACCATCGATGGATGTGCCAGAAAGCCCGTGAGCATTCTGATGAGCGGTCCGGCAGGTGGCGTGCTGGGGGCGCTTTCTGAAGCACGGCTGGCAGGGACCGATAACATCCTTACCGTGGATATTGGCGGTACGTCGGCTGACATTTCCACCATTGCTGCTGGTGAAATGCGTATCAAGAACCCGCGTGACACCCTGGTATCGGGACATGCGGTCATGGCCCCGATGATCGACCTGGAAACCATCGGCGCGGGCGGCGGGTCAATCGCTTATCTCGATGAGGCAGGCGGTTTCAACGTCGGACCCCGCTCAGCTGGTTCAGAGCCTGGACCTGCTTGTTACAACCGCGGCGGCACAGAGCCGACCGTGACCGACGCGCAAGTCGTACTGGGCCGCATGGATGCGGACAAGTTTCTTGGCGGTGATCTGCCGCTGGATCCGAGTCTGTCCCACAAGGCAATCAAGGAAAAGATCGCTGATCCTCTGGGTATTTCGGTGACCGAGGCCGCTCTTGGGATCATCAAGATCGTCAACAACAATATGGCGCTGACGATCCGTTCCAACTCAGTAGCGCGCGGCTATGACCCTCGTGAGTTCTCGCTCATGCCGTTTGGCGGCGCAGGCCCCTTCCATGGTGTTGCTCTGGCCGAGCTTGTTTCCGCGAAAGACGTGCTTGTTCCGATCGCGCCTGGGATCACAGCCGCCATGGGCCTGCTGGGCACTGACCTTCAGTACGAGCACACCCGCTCGGTCATCACCAGTCTGTTCAATGCCGACCAGGGCGCCATCGACAGGGTGAACGCAACCGTTGCTGAATTGAAGAATGTCGGTAAAGCCGATCTGGAGAATGACGGCATCCCGGAAGTGCAGCAGAATTTCGACGTTATCGCCGAAGTGCGCTATCACGGCCAAGGTTTCGAGCTGCGCGTGCCCATGCCCAAGGAAGGCTTGGCGCTGGCAAACGTACCGGACGTGATCAGCGCATTCCACAAACAGCATAAGGCAGACTACGGGTACTCCTTCGATGACAGCCTTGTCGAACTCTACAACGTGCGGGTCATCGCGTCGGCAAGTGTCCGGCACCTGGAGCTGACACCGCTTTCATTAGGCAGCCAGGACGATGTCAAGGCAGCCTTCATGTACGAGCGCGAAACTGTCTTCGACGATGGATCGGTGCATATGACACCGCGCCTGGATCGCGGAAAGCTTGGCGCGGGCACCCGTGTGGAAGGCCCGGCCATCATCATCCAGCACAATTCAACAACGCTGCTGCCGCCCGGCTATGCCGCCGAGGTTCAGGACTTCGGAAGCCTGCGCTTGAGCAAGTCCTGAGGGAGGAAAACCAATGCCAAAAGACATCAATAATCCGATCGACCCGGTCACCCTTCAGGTCATCCGGGGATCCATCGAAACCATTGCAGAGGAAATGGCACATGTTCTGTTCCGCATGTCCTTCTCCTCGATTATCCGGGAGTCCGAAGATCTGGGCGCCGGGCTGTTCGACACAGACTTCAACACGCTCTGCGAGTCTGAATCCACGCCGATGCATATCGGCTCGATTCCGGGGTATCTCCAGGGTATCGCGGATTCTCTGGACGATGGCGAATGGTATGAAGGTGATGTTGTCGTCCACAACCATCCCTACCTGGGTTCGTCGCATACACCTGATCTGGCGATTGTCATTCCGATTTTTCACGAGGGTGAACTGGTCGGATACGCGGGCAATACCGCGCATCATATTGATATTGGCGCCGCTACACCGGGCCTGATCATCGATGTGCCGGACGTCTATGCCGAGGGCATGCTCTTTGCTGGTACCAAGCTCTACCGGAAGGGTGTGCGCAATGAGACAATGTGGAATTTCATCCGCAATAATTCACGTGCCGCACGCCAGCTTGTGGATGACATCGAGGCACAGATCGCTTCTGCCAGGCTTGGTGTGAAGCGCTTCAAGGAATTGATGGAACGCTATGGCAAGGATCTGGTGTTCGGCGCCTGTAACCAGTTGATGGACTATTCCGAGAAAATGCTGCGGCAGAGGATCTCGGACATCCCGGATGGTGAATACCGGGCCGAAGGCTGGCTGGATGATGATGGGCGCAACCGCGGCCAGACGCTGCCGGTGAAAGTCTGTGTCAGGGTTGTCGGAGACACCATCGAAGTTGATCTGACCGGATCCGCGCCGCAGACGCCAACAGCCTACAACGTGCCATTTGAAGGATCCACAAAGGTGGCTGCATTCGCGGCTTTCCGCAAACTGCTGCTGGACACAGCTACTTCTGACACCAGGGTACCGTCAAACCAGGGATCCTTCCGGCCAATCAAGGTGACCGCTCCGGAAGGCACGATCTTTAATCCGATTGCGCCGGCTTCCGCCGAGGCCCGTTTTACCCAGTGCAACTTCATGATTGACCTGATCCTGAAGGCAATGGCGCCGGTCCTGCCCGAGGACATCATTGCCGGGTCGTCTGCCAGCATTTCCTTTGCCTCTTACGCAGGTGTTCGGGACGACGGGGAGTATTGGGTGTTCCTGGAAGTGAACGAAGGGGCCTATGGCGGCCGCCCGGACTCCGATGGCCCTGACGCCATTGACAATCTGATGGCCAACACCCGCAACAATCCGCTGGAAGACCTCGCGATGCATATCCCGATGATCTGCGAGCGGTACGAGTTGCGCGACGATGTGATGCCCGGTGCCGGCAAGCATCGCGGCGGGATCGGCGTTGTGAAGAGCCAGCGCATGCTGACCGACGGCATCATCACCCATGAGAGCGAACGGCATACCAATGTGCCATGGGGGATTTTCGGAGGAACGGAAGGTGCGGCCGGGAAGTGCGAGATCTATAACTTCTCCAGTACCGAACCTCCGCGTCAGATGCATTCCAAGTTCCATGGCGAGGACGTCCGGAAGGACGATGTGATGGCTTACTACAGCCCCTGCGGCGGCGGCTATGGCAGCCCGCTGGAACGCACTCCGGAAAAGGTTCTGGATGATGTCCTGGATGGTTTCTGCACACCGCAGCACGCCCGGGATGTTTATGGAGTGGTGCTCGATCTGGACGCCGAAACCGTTGACGTGACGGCGACCGAAGACCTGCGCCAAACGCTCGACACTTTGCGGTAAATAGTGCGGAGGCCGGCATGAGCACCGAAAGAATGACAAGCTATCGCAGCTTCATACCGAAGAGCGCGGCCTATTTCGCGGTGAAAGATGCCTTGCCTCCGCGCGACATCTACTTTCTTCTGCTGCCCAGGTTCACGATGCTGGCCCTGAGCAGCGCCATCGAACCTCTGCGTGTTGCAAACCAGCTCTCACAGCATGAACTCTACCGCTGGCACACGGTGGCAGACACCTCGGCGGTCGCAAGCTCCTGTGGCGTTGAACTGAATGCTCAATCCAGTCTTCACGGATTACAAACAACTGGTCAGCTGTTTGTGTGTTCTGGCACGGATCCCCAGAATGCGGCGTCCGCGCCGACAGTACAGGCCCTGCGCAGGTTTTCCCGGATGGGAGGGAAACTCGGTGCTCTGTGCACCGGTGCTTTCATCCTGGCTCGGCTTGGTCTGCTTCAGGACAGGCGCTTTACTCTCCATTGGGAAAACCAAGCCAGTTTCCGCGAACGTTTTCCTGAACTGGAGACCAGCGAAAGCATCTTCGAAATAGATGGGCCGCTCATGACCTGCGGCGGCGGACATGCCGCAACGGATATGATGCTGGCACTAATTTCCAGAGATTATGGCAAGGCCTTCGCGCAAGCTGTGGGGGACATGTGTCTGCATGGTGTGGCGCGTCCGCCGGGAACTCCACAAAAAACCTCCTTCGCTTTCGCCAACAATGCGCGGAACAGGCATGTCACAGCCGCAATCGAAATAATGGAGCGCAACTTGGAGAGCCCTTTGTGCTTGGACGAGATCGCCAAGGAATGCGGGTGTTCGCGTCGGCAGCTCGAGAGGATGTTCAAGAAGCTGCTCCGCATTTCACCGGCCAAATACTACCGAAATTTACGGCTCGATTTTGGACACAGTCTGCTGGTTGAAACGAATATGCAGCTCCTAGATGTGGCTGTCGCGGCAGGCTTCTCGTCTCGGACACAGTTTTCGAGGTGTTTTTCCGAACGTTTCGGAACACCGCCTTCGAGGATCGGCACGTCCCCTTGTGCCGGCAATTCAACCAACAGGGAAATCAAACAATGACAATGACCGAGAAAATCCGCGAAGCGGAACATGAACGCACTGGCTTGCTTGAAGAATCCATCCTACCGACACTGCTGGGGCAGCGTCCGCTCGGCTTGATTGGCTATGCTTGGATATGGGTCGGAATTGCAGTCATCATCGCAACTTATTCACTAGGTGCAGCCGGAGTTGGCGGTGGTGTTCCGCTGGCAACGGTTATCCTGGTGATCATGCTGGCCAACATCGGGATTGGCGCATTCATGGTGCTGACAGCAGATATCGGGACCGAACATGGCTTGTCCTTTGCCGTCTACCTTCGCGCGCCGTTTGGCATTTACGGCACGCATCTTCCGGCTATCTCCCGTGGCTTGGTTGCCGCAATGTGGTTCGGCATTCAAACCTACCTCGGAGCGCTGGCTCTGAACGGGATCGGCCAGTACTTTCTGGACTTCGACAATTGGATCGTCTGGTACGCAGTGTTCGGCATCATCCAGATCGTGAACACCGCGATGGGGATCAAATCGGTTGAACGGCTCGCGTCGCTGGCAGCACCTGCCATTATCGCGATTTCGATCTGGATGTATTATACGCTGGAAGGTGTCGCCTCGACACAAGGTGTGAACATCTGGACCTTTGAAGGGACTGGCGAAATGTCCCTGCTGGTGCTTTTTATCGCCAACCTGGGCTTCTGGTCGACGCTTGCCATCGACATTCCCAACCTGACGCGGTTTGTAAAGACCGATGCTGGAGCCAAAGGCTTTGTCTCGCGCAACAAGAACGTCTTTCTTGCGCAATTGGTTGCCTTGCCGGTCACCCAAGCACTTATTGCTGGTATCGGAGGCGTTTCGTTCATTGCTACCGGCAATTGGAACCCGATCGAAGTCATCCAAGGCGAAGGTGAGGGACTGTCGCTAGTCATTTTGCTTGCGCTCGTGGTACTGGCACAGTGGTCAACTAACAACTCCGCCAACCTCATCCCCTCAGCGCTGACCTTCATCAACCTTGCGCCGCGCGTGATTAACTACAAGGTAGGCGTTGCGCTTGCGGGAGTCGTCGGCACGCTGTGCTTCCCATGGGAAATTCTGAACAACCTGTTCGTCTTCCTGGGCTACTACGGGGCATTTCTGTCTGCCATCGGCGGCATAATGGTGGCCGACTATTACATTCTGAGGAAGCGCCGCCTCAACGTGCCGGACCTGTTCAAGACCGATGGCCAGTTCCGCTACTCTGGCGGTTTCAATCCAGCGGGCTTGATTGCATGGATAGTGGCTGGAGGCATTGCAGCCTGGTATTCGCAGTACGCATTCGTCATCGGATTCCCGCTGGGCCTCGTGCTCTATGCCTTGCTGATGAAGACTATCGTTCTGCCAGGGAACCCGCAGGCTGAGATCAGTAGCGGACACGCAAATGAGTTTCTCGCGACAAGCGAGGGGGTCAGCTGGGTCTATCTTGGCGAAGGGCAGTTCCGGCGAATGGCACCTGCAGAAACTCATGATGAAGAAATAAGCCGCGAAGACTTGTAAAGTTCTTAATTGACCCTCCCCGACTTGCCCGCACCAAAACGGTGCGGGCTCTTTTTATTCACTCGAACCTCGGATGTTGACCAAAGTTAGATGTGTGCCTGACCTTCTCCATTTCGCCCTAGTTTTCAGTCAGTACCTACCATCTGAATGCATAGCTCTCAGTTCTGCACCAGGCGCTGGGGATCTATGTGAGAGTGTTTCTCCGCCAGTGGAGCACCGGCGCCCCTCAGAGATCCGGACCATCGAAGGCGGGAGCGGAGCTTGATCAACGCCGGCGCGTCCCAAACAGCCTTCTCGATAAACCCTCAATTCTACTGCGTTGAAGCAATTATATGAGGGGTGACACAGCAAATCTAGGCTCCAGACTTCGGTAACGAGGCCGTCCCAGTCAAGCGGTTTTAGGCAAGCAAATTGATCCGCCAAAGCGGTTCCGCCGGTTCTATTCTAGCCCTTCCTGCTTTTTGCTGCGGCTTTCGGTTGAGGTCTTTCGGGTACATGCTTCGGTCCGTGGTCAGCGCGCTGGCTGCCAACATGATGCTGGTTCGATGCAATTCCGATGTGCCCATCTCATTGGCGTGCTTGACGGAAGTCAGCGACAGTCCAGACCACGGCATCATCGGAACCACGTCCTTGCGGGACCTCGAAGGCCTGCGATCAAGCAGGCGAAGGGTGGAGGAGCATTCGGTCAGCCCATGTTCGGCGCGGTATCCGGCTGGAATACTGTGCCATCGACCCAGATCCGATGAAGTATCACCGCAATACGGCGAGCCAAGGCAACCATCGCGCACTTGCGTCCACGGCGCTGTGCGAGCTGGGCGGCATTGTTGCAGAACCCAGCAACTGAGCGAGTTTTCCCTTTCCCATTGAATTCAGGCCACGCGTTCGATCTCGGCCATGCCGAGTTCGTTGAAGCGGTTCATGAGGGCGATACGGATGTGGATTTCGGCGGTCTGGCGGTCGGGGTCTCGTGAGGCGATGCGTTCGCCGAAGGATTTCAGGCATCGCATCTTTGCCTCGATCCGACTTCGGGCATGATAGCCGGTCCATCGCTTCCAGATGGCCCGCCCGAGGTGCCGGGTGGCGCGCAGGATCTCGTTGCGAGCCGTCGCGGCCGGACAGTCTTCTTTCCAAAGGCGCCCGTTCTTGCGGATGGGGATGACGGCGGCGGCGCCTCGATCCAGGATGGCCGTATGGCAGCGGCGCGTGTCGTAGGCGCCATCGCCGGTCACGGTGCCGATCTGTTCCTCTGGCGGCACCTGGCTCAGCAGTTCGGGCAGGACCGGACTGTCGCCTTTGTCGCTGGAGGTGAACTCCACCGCCCGGATGTCGCCGGTGCCGGTGTCCATCGCCAGATGAACTTTTCGGTATTGGCGCCTGCGATGGGTTCCATGCTTGCGGGCCAGCCACTCGCCATCGCCGAGGAACTTGATCCCGGTACTGTCCACCAACAGGTTCAGCGGGCCTGCCGCGCGACGGCCCGATATCTGGACGGTGATGGATTTCTGGCGTCGGCTCAGGGTGGAAAAGTCGGGCACCGGCCAGTCCAACCCGGCCATCGTCAGGATGCTGCCCACCATCCCGGTCGTTTGCCTCAACGGCAGGCCGAACAGCACTTTCACCATCAAACAAAACTGAATCGCCGCATCCGAGAACACAGCAGGGCGACCGTTGCGACCGGCCCTGGGTGCCAGCCACACCATGTCCTTGTCCAGCCAGATCAGCAGCGAGCCGCGCTGCTTCAGCGCGTCGTTGTAGGACTTCCAGTTCGTCGTGCGGTAGCGGGCGGGTTCAGGCTTGCTCATGCGAGCCTCTTAACCCACCGGATTCTCAAGGTGAATCCGCATTGGTCAAGTTCTGCAACAACGCCGACAGCAGTGCCGCAATCATATCTTTGAGCAGCCGCGGGTAGGCCGCCGCCGCACTGCCGCCTGATCAAGCGCTAGGGACGTGATCCGGCTAACGAGCCACGCCGCTGCAAAATAGGCCAGCGCAGTGACAGCGGGCAAAAGGGTTTCGCTATCGTTAAAAAATCCGGTCGGCCACGATGGCGACAGGAGCAGCCCAAAGCAAATTAGCGTCAACAGGGTCGGCCACAGAAACCGGCGGATATGCTGCTTCACGCTCATGACCGGACCCCGCGCCCTGCAGCGGCTCGCGGCAGGGTTTCGTTATAGTTAACACAAATTGGGCGATTGCCGATGCAGGTCATTTCGCTGTCTCCGGACGAACGGTAAGAGTTGGGGCAGTATCGCCAGTAGATCGCATGTCACCCAGGGTGGCCGTTCGGTGGCAATGTCACATCAATGCGGTTTTCCACTCTGGGGGGCGGTTCAGCACATCGCCGGACCATTTCTCCGATAACATCCAGGTGTTACCCGTCATCGGGGTCAGGCGTATCTTCCACACGGATCACCGTCAGCATCCGGCGCTGGTGATCGCGCGTGTCCCAGTGAAAAGCAGCGCCTTCGGACAGTCCCAGCAGCGCGACACCGACCGGTGTCATCACCGAAACCCGCTGACGCGCTATATCAGCCTCCTCCGGATAGACAAGTGTGACGGTTCTCTCCTGACCGGTCGCCTCGTCTCTGAAAACGACGCGGCTGCCGATCCCGATCACATCCCCGGGCATCCGCTCAGGCGGAACGATCCGGGCGCGGCTCAGTTCGTCCAGAAGACGATCGGCAAGCGCCGGATTGCGGCTGAACGCGCCTTCAGCAAGCGCCTCGATGTGGGAAAGCTCGTCAGCATTGATTATGATATGCGGCTGATCAGTATGGGACGTGCTGGGTGCCTTGGTCATAGCGGTAGACATGGGTCTGATCCTTTGTTGATGGCCGGAAAGAAAAAGGGGTTGGGGCGCTGCAGGGAGCGTGTTGCACAAGTCGTTTCCGATGCGTAGCTGGTCTTTCGATTTGACTGCGGGATGCTGGGATGCCTTTCAAATTCAACGCGTCGCGGCGGGATAAGTTTGCGAAGGCAAAGTACCGTGTGACGAACTGGGCCGAATACAACGAGGTGCTCCGCCAGCGTGGTGACGTAACGGTCTGGTTCAGCGAAGACGCGGTGTCTCGGTGGTGCGCAGCGCGCTCTGGCAAGCGCGGTGGTCAACAACGATATTCTGATCTGGCGATCGAGACCTGCTTGACCCTGCGCGCCGTGTCCGGCTTGCCGCTTCGCCAAACGCAGGGCTTTGTCCGCAGTCTGCTGCGGCTCATGCAGACGGACCTCCCCGTGCCGGATTTTTCGACGCTTTGCCGGCGGGCGCCATCGCTTCAGATCGCGCCAGACACCCGGACAGCCAGTGGTCCGATCGCGCTGGTTGTGGACAGCACAGGGCTGCGCGTCCACGGTGGCCGCGAGTGGATGCGGGAGAAGCACGGGCTGCCGAAGGCCCGCAAGATATGGCGCAAACTGCATATCGGCTTCGATCCGGAGAGCGGCGAGCTTGTGGCGTCCTGCCTGACACCTCAGCATGCCGGGGACACCGGCGCTCTGCCCGGCCTTCTTGCCGAGGTATCCGGTCCGGTGCGCCGTTTCATCGGAGACGGAGCTTATGATGGTGTACCAACCGCCGCGACAATCCGGCACCCGTTTGGTCCGGATGTCGAGTTGATCATTCCGCCGCCGAAGAACGCCGTTCCCGGAGATTGCCAGACACGCAACGCCCATCTCGACATGATAACCGAAACTGGCCGAATGGCATGGCAGAGGGCCACTGGCTATGGTCAGAGATCGCGCGGCGAGGCCCAGATCGGGCGCTGCAAGCAGGTCATCGGACCGGAACTGCGCAGCCGCAACATGGAGACCCAGACAACCGAAGCCCGCATCGCTGTCAACGCCCTCAACCGCATGACCCGTCTCGGTCGTGCGGCCTATGAGCGTGTCGCATAACGAACCGGGGAAAGGGGCAAATGCGGCCCGAGCGCTATTCGTGCAACGCGGTCCGGCCAAAGTCTTCCGCGAAAAAATGATAGAGGAGATCGGCCGCCGCCCCTACCCTCGCAGGCAATAGGAGCCGCGGTTTTGGTATCGCTCACACCGCTGGCAGGCCCCCCCCTCGGTTCAGTTGCGCCAGCGCGCTCCGGTATCCGGCAAAGTCATGAATGGGGCGGGTGGCAACACCGCTGTCCATGGCCGCTTGTGCGACGGCAGGCGCAATTTCGAACAGCAGGCGCGGGTCAAATGGCTTTGGCAGCAGATACTCGCTCCCAAATGACAGGGTTTCCACCTGATAGGCATCCAGCACAACCTCCGGCACCGGTTCCCGTGCAAGCGCGGCAAGGGTCTGCGCGCAGGCAATCTTCATCGCATCATTGATCTCTGTCGCGCCGACATCCAAAGCGCCCCTAAAAATGAAGGGAAAGCAGAGAACGTTGTTGACCTGGTTCGGATAGTCGGAGCGCCCGGTGGCAACGATGGCATCCGCCCGGACCGCCTTTGCCTCCTCTGGGCGGATTTCCGGTTCCGGGTTGGCCATCGCAAGGATGACCGGCTGCGCCGCCATGCTCTGCACCATCTCGGCTGTCAGAGCACCTGCAACCGACAGCCCCAGAAACAAATCGGCACCAGAAATCGCATCCGCCAGCGTGCGTGCGCTGGTGTCATGCGCAAAGCGGAGTTTAGTGGCATCTATCGTCCGGCCCGGCCGGTCCTTGTAGATGACACCGGCGCTGTCGCAGACAAGGATATTGCTGCGGCGGGCGCCCAGGGAAACCAGAAGTTCCAGACAGGCAATGGAGGCGGCACCCGCCCCGTTGGCCAAGATTTTGACCGTCTCCATCTTCTTGCCCGCGATTTCCAGCGCGTTCAGAACCGCCGCCGCCGCGACAACGGCGGTTCCGTGCTGGTCGTCATGGAACACTGGAATATTCATCCGCTGCCGCAGGATCCGCTCGATCTCGAAACATTCCGGGGCCTTGATGTCTTCGAGATTGATCCCGCCGAACGTCGGCTCCAGCGGGGCAACCGCATCGCAGAATGTGGCCACGTCACCGGCGGCGACCTCAAGATCGAAGGCATCAATACCCGAGAACAGCTTGAACAGGGCAGCCTTGCCTTCCATGACAGGTTTTGCGGCCAAGGGGCCGATATTTCCCAAACCCAGAACCGCTGTTCCGTTGGTGACGACACCCACAAGATTGCCGCGCATCGTGTATTTGCCCGCCTGCTGCGGGTTTGCCGCGATCATTTCGCATGGGAAGGCGACCCCCGGACTATAGGCAAGCGCCAGATCCCGCTGGGTTGCCATGGCTTTGGTGGGCACGACTTCCAGCTTTCCGTTTGGCGCAACCGCGTGGTATTCCAAGGCTTCGCATTCAAGTGATTTCTGCATTTTATACTCCCCCGCGATCCGGGTCACAGATCCGCCAGATGCTGACGGATCGTTTCTTTGAATTCAGTCGGGGACATTACCCCCATGGCATCGGCCACGGCTTCAATGGAGCGCCCGCTTGACTGTGCGTCCTTGGCGATGGCGGCGCTGACCTCGTAGCCCAGTTTGGGCACCAATGCGGTGGCCAGTATCAGGCTGCCTGCGAACAATTCCTCGCAGCGGGCGCGGTTGACCTCGATGCCATCGACGCAGCGGAGCCGCAACGTGCGCAGGGCATTTTCCAGCATCCGCATGGATTCCAGCAGGTTGTAGGCGATCACCGGCTCCATCGCGTTCAGCTGAAGCTGGCCGGCCTCCGCTGCCATGGTGATTGTCACGTCGTTGCCGACCACCTGATAGGCAACCTGGCTGACCACTTCGGGGATCACTGGGTTGACCTTGCCCGGCATGATCGAGGATCCCGCCTGCACCGCTGGTAGCATCAGTTCGCCGATCCCTGCCCGCGGGCCAGAGCTGAGCAGCCGCAAGTCGTTGCAGATCTTGGAGATCTTGATCGCCACCCGGCGCAAAAGCCCGGAGAAGGACACCAGCGCGCCCATATCTGACGAGGCATCAATCAGGTCCTCGGCGCAGCGCAGATCCTGACCCGAGATGGTGCTGAGATGGCGCACGGCGGCGTCGGCATATCCTGCCGGGGCATTGATTCCGGTGCCGATGGCGGTGCCGCCCAGGTTGACCACCCGCAGCACCTTGGACAGGTCTTCTAGGCGCGTGGTTTCTTCGGTCAACGCCGCGGCAAAAGAGGCGAACTCGCGCCCCACGGTCATCGGCACGGCATCCTGCAATTGAGTCCGGCCAACCTTGCGGATGCCGTCGAATGCCTCGGCCTTGGCGGCAAAGGCATCCAGCAGCTTGCGCTGCTCGGCAATCAGTCGGCGGCTCTTGAAGAGTACCGCCAGACGGATCGCCGTTGGATAGACATCATTGGTCGATTGCGAGCGGTTCACATGATCGTTGGGGTGGATGAAGTCATAGACGCCCATGGCGCGCCCCGCCTTTTCGGCGGCGAGATTGGCGATCACCTCGTTGGCGTTCATATTCGTCGAGGTGCCTGCCCCGCCCTGGATCATGTCCACGGTAAAGGCATCATGGTGGCGGCCCGCGATCAGCTCCTCGCAAGCGGCAGCGATCCATCCGGCGCGCTCCGTGTCCAGAACGCCAAGGTCGGTATTGGCTCTTGCCGCGGCCAGTTTGACCATGGCCAAGGCGCGCACGAAATCCGGGAAATGGCTGAGCGTAACGCCGGTGATGGGGAAATTCTCCACCGCGCGGACCGTATGCACGCCGTAATAGGCTGTTACCGGCACGTCTTTCGTGCCGACTGAATCATGTTCCAATCGGGTAGTCATAGCGGCTCCGCTGTATTGTGGCCGTGTTAGGCGCTGGGGCTGGCGAGGCCTGAGGCAATCCGGTTCAGAACCGCCAGGATCCCCGCCGCATCACCACGGGCAAAAGCATCGGTCAGCAGCCCTGTGTTTTCCGAGAAGCGCTCAAACGCAGCGCCGGTCTGGGCGGTGGTTGTCGCCATGCGCTCATTGCGTTCGATGAAATCCTCGGCCTGCGCTGCCAGCAGGTAAAGCGCTGCGGCCTGCTCCGGCGACGCGGCAGCCATTTCCCGTGCCTGACTTGCGCATTTGCGAAAGGCGTGGATGCCTTTGCCGTTGTCGGTGATGGTGTTTACCAGATCCGTGAACATTGTAGTCTCCTCTACAGGGAAAGGGTTGAAGCCCCACCGTGGTCGCCCGACCACGTCAGGGGATCGTCCAGAAAGCGTTCGATTTTCTTCAGCGTCGCGCTGTCGAAATAGCCGGTCTCCTTGCCAGCTTGCAGCACATCGCGCCAAGTGGCCAGCGCGTGCAGGTTCAGGTTGTGGTCCGCAAGTTTCTGCCGGGTTTCGGGGAAAATATCGTAGAAAAAGATCATCACGGTGTGATCGACAACCGCCCCTGCCCGGCGCAGAGCCTCGCAGAACTTGATCTTGCTGCCGCCGTCGGTGGTCAGATCCTCGACCAGCAGAACCCGCTGCCCAGCCAGCACGTCGCCTTCGATCTGGGCATCCCGCGCGAACCCCTTGGGCTTCTTGCGCACATATTGCATGGGCAGCCCCAGATCCGCGGCGATCCAGGCCGCAAACGGGATGCCTGCGGTCTCGCCACCCGCCACTGCATCGAATTGTTCAAAACCGACGTTTGCCGTCAGGATGGAGCCCGCAAAGCTCATCATCGCTTCGCGGATCCGCGGATAGGAGATCACCTTGCGGCAGTCGATGTAGACCGGGCTGGCCAGCCCTGAGGTGAAGGTGAACGGATGCTCGGCGCGGAACTGAACCGCATTGATTTCCAGCAGCATCCTGGCGGTCATCCGGGCAATTTCCTCGTGGCCCGGAAAGTCATGTGTTTTCATGATGAATGTCCCTCTGCCATCCCGCTGGCGGTGTCGGTGTTCTGGGTCTCCCAATACACCCGGAAACCGGGATCAAAAACAGTTACCGCTTGCGCGCCAGCAGTGATCCGCGGGGGCCATGTCAGCGGCTCTTGCCGTTTGACCAGGTGGATTTTCCCCGGATTTGGCGGCAATCCATAAAATGCGGCGCCGTTCAGTGACGTGAAGGCCTCCAGCTGATCCAGGCGGCCATCCTCTTCGAACACGGCTGCCAGGACCGGCATGGTGTTGAGCGCCGTGAACATGCCCGCACAACCGCAGGCGCTTTCCTTGGCGCTGGTGTCATGGGGGGCCGAATCCGTGCCCAGAAAGAACCGCGCATCCCCCGAGGTGGCAGCGGCCCGCAGGGCCAGGCGGTGCGTTTCGCGTTTCAGCACCGGCAGGCAGTAATAATGCGGCCGGATGCCGCCCGCCAAAAGCGCGTTGCGGTTCAGGATCAGGTGATGCGTGGTCAGCGTCGCAGCCAGCCCCGAGGCGGCGGATTTCACATAGTCGACGCCATCCCTTGTCGTCACATGTTCCATCACCACGCGCAGCTCTGGCAGTTGGCGACGGAGCGGCTCCAGCACCCGGTCAATGAACACCGCCTCGCGGTCGAAGATATCAATCACCGGGTCCGTGACCTCGCCGTGGACCAGCAGCGGCATCCCGTTCGCGGCCATTTTCTCCAGCACCGGCATGACCGCGCGGATCTCCCGGACGCCGCTGTCGGAATTGGTGGTCGCCCCCGCCGGATAGAGTTTTACCGCCTTAACCGCGCCGCTTTCAAAGCCGCGGGCAACATCATCCGGGCTGGTGGTTTCGGTCAGATACAGGGTCATCAGTGGCTGGAAGTCATGTGTGTCCGGCACCGCCGCCAGCACCCTGTCGCGGTAGGCGAGCGCCTCTGCCACGGTGGTCACCGGCGGCACCAGGTTCGGCATGATGATGGCGCGACCGAAATCGCGGCTGGAACAGGGGGTCACAGCCTGCAACAGCGCACCGTCGCGCAGATGCAGGTGCATGTCGTCGGGACGGGTGATTGTCAGCATTTCAGTCATGCTCTGGTGCCCTTGTCAGATATTCGTAGATGATCGAGGTGCCGACCAGGAAATCACTGATCTCCATCATTTCGTCCGGGTTGTGCGAGCCGTTCTGGTTCCTCACAAAGACCATGGCGCTGGGAACCCCGGCATTGGCAAAGACCGCTGCGTCATGCCCGCCGCCGGAGGCCATCACCATCGGGTCAAGCCCGAGGCGTTCCATTGCCGCGCTCAGCCCATTCACCACCTTGGGGCACATTCTGGCAGGTGCCGTCGCATTGACCCGATCCGCTTCGAACTGCACTTTACGGTCGCGCGCGATCTGCTCCATTTCCTCGAACAGCAGCCGCTGCATGCCGTCCAGCGTGTCCTGGTCCTGGCTGCGGATGTCGAGGCTAAACTCAACCTGATCCGGGATCCGTGACAGCGCGTTCTTGCTGGCGTCGGTATGGACGACACCAGATGTCACCACCAGATCACCACCCATTTGCAGGACCGACAGCCAGGTCTCGTCCAGCCGGGTCAGCAGGTCGGCCATCGCCAGCACCGGATCGCGACGGAAGGCGCGCGGCACCGCACCGGAATGGCCGGCCTCGCCGGTGCATCGGATCGCCTTGTGGCGGAAATTGCCGCGGATCGCCTGCACCACGGCGGCAGGCAGGTCCTTGCCGGTCAGCAGCGGGCCCTGCTCGATGTGCAGCTCGATATATTCCAGAATGCTGCTGGCTGCCATCAGCGGTGTGCCCGCGCGCACCGGCTCCATGGGGATGCCGGTGTCTTCCATATGCGCGTCGAGACTGCGCCCATCGCCCTTGTGGGTCGAGGCCAGTTCCGCCGCGTTCAGCACCCCCATCAGCGCCTTGGAGGCGATATAGCAGGGGCCGAACCAGGCGCTTTCCTCGCCGCGCATGGCGATCACCTTGAGCGGTCGGGCAAAGCGCGTGCCGTTGGCCCGCGCCCGCAGCAGGCAGATAAGCCCGGCGGCAACGCCTGCCAGCCCGTCGTAATTGCCGCCCATCGGCACGCTGTCGACATGGCTGCCGATCAGGACGAATGCGCTGGCCTCGGCATCTTCGGGCAGCGACATCACCAAATTCTGGCCGGCATCATATTCCGTTGCGAGTCCCACCTGCTGCGCCAGCTCTTCCAGATAGCGCAGCACCGCGGTTTCCGTTTCCGAGAACGCGGGGCGGCTGACGCCCGCGCTGTCCCGGCTCATTGCGGCGACTGCCGCGAAAATCTCCGCCGCCTGCCGGTGCTCGGCAATCTCTGCGGCAGCGGCCATGGCAGGGGATGTCACGGTGCGGCCTCCATGAAGACAACGGAATCGGCGGCATCTTCGTCGCGGACGCTGCCAACCAGATCGGCGATGTTTTCAATGTTCTGGGACTGCAGGAACTGTTTCAGATCCTCAATCAGCGTCACCATCGCGGTTGGGTTGATGAAGGTTGCGGTGCCGACCTGAACCGCGGTGGCACCGGCGATCAGATATTCGGCCACGTCCTCCACCGTCGAAATGCCACCGCAGCCGATAACCGGGATATCCACCGCCTTGGCGCATTGATAGGCCATCCGCAGGGCAATCGGCTTGAGCGACGGGCCCGACAGGCCGCCCATCAGGTTGCCGAGCTTGGGTTTGCGCGAATGGACGTCAATCGCCATCGACAGCAATGTGTTCGACACCACCAGCGCATCCGCCCCGGCGGACTGTGCGGCCTCTGCCACCTCGGTGGCCTCGCCAGTGTTTGGCGTCAGTTTGGCCCAGAGCGGCAGATCCGACGCTGCCCGCAGCTTGGTCATCACCGCATGGGTCGAGGATGGCCGCATGGCAAAAGCCTTGCCGTCTTCTTCGATGTTGGGGCAGGAGATGTTGACCTCGATCGCCGCAACGCCGGGCACCGAGATCTCCTCGCAGATCCGGGCAAAATCATCGGCGTTATGGGCCGAGATGCTGACCACCAGCGGCACGTCATACCGCTGGTAGAACGGGATCACGTTCTGGATGAAATAATCGATCCCCTTGGACGGGATGCCGATCGAGTTCAGCATCGAGCCGCGCACTTCGCAGACTCGAGGGGTCGGGTTGCCGCCGCGCTTTTCGCGGGTGATGGTCTTGGTGACATGCGCGCCCAACACGCTGATGTCGATCACATCCGCCAGATCCTCGGAGAAGGTGCCGGATGCGGGCATGATCGGGTTTGCCAGCGTCAGAGAGCCGATTTTCGTGGTCAGACTTACCATGCCATTGCCTCCTGAATATCAAACACCGGTCCTTCGCGGCAGACCCGCTCATGGGTGATGCCGCCCTCACGGCGGAACGAGCGGACGCAGCATTGGCACATGCCGACACCGCAGGCCATCTGCTGTTCCAGGGCAATCTCGCCCGGCACGCCGTGCTTGTTGCCGAGATCCTGAAGCAGTTTCAGCATCCGGTTCGAGCCACAGGTGTAAAGCGCGTCCGCTTGGCCGACGGCGATCCGTTCTTCGATGATCGCTGCGATGTTTTCCATGTCCGAGGTGCCCTCGGAATCGGTAACGGTAATCACTTCGGCGCCCATTTCGCGGAACAGATCCACCGACATCAGCACGCCCGGATTGCGGGCCGAGCAGATCGCGGTCAGCTTGCGGCCGAGGCGGCGCGCCTCCTGCGCCAGCGGCGCAAGGGTCGCCAGGCCAACACCGCGCGCCACCAGCAGCAGATGCTGCCAGTCATCGCGGATCGTGTACCCCTTGCCCACTGGTCCCAGCACGTTGAAGGCATCGCCTTCCTTCAGCCCGGCCATGGCGCGGGTGCCTTCGCCGGTCACCTTGTAGAGAAAATGCAGCTCCCCCTTTTCCGGGTAATAGCCGTAGATGCTCATCGGGCGGCGCAGATAGGGTTGCAGCCCACCGGACACCGGGCACCGCAGGTGAAAGAACTGGCCGGGTTGGCAATCGAGGATTTCCTGCGGAGCGTCCAGCACCAGCTGGCGGTATTCTCCGTTCACCTCGACGTTGCTTTTGACACGGGTTTCAACTTCCATGACTTTCCCAGTCGCCGGAGCCTGTGCTCCGGCGTTAATCGATTTGATTGTCATTGGTTTCCCTTTCTTAACCGAAGATCAGTTTGGGGACGAAGAGAGAGATTTCAGGTACATAGGTCACGATCAGCAGCACGATGATGTTGACGGCGACGAAAGGCCAAACCCCTTTGATGATGTCCAGGACTGGCTTGCCCAGGGTCGAGGACGCCACGAATATGTCGAGCCCGAACGGTGGGGTGATCATGCCCAGGCTGATGTTCAGGGTAACGATCATGCCGAAATGAACCGGATCTACCCCCAGCGCTGTGGCGACTGGATACAAAGGTGGAACCAGGATCAGCAGCGCCGAGTTCGGATCGATGAACATGCCTGCGATCAGGAAACACACGTTGACCACCAGCAAGAAGGTAATCGGACCGGCATTGATTGCCGCCAGAAAATCACTGATCTGGGTGGGCACTTGCGCCAATGTCACAAAGAAGGAGATCAGCCCGCCCATTGCCAGCAGCACGAAGATCACGGAGGTGGAAATCGCGCTCTGCTCGGTGATCCGGAACAGATCCTTGAAGCCGAAATTGCGATAGATCACCATCTCGACAAAGATCGCGTAGATTACGCTGACCGCGGCGGCTTCGGTGGGGGTGATGAAGCCGGAATAGATACCGCCCAGGATGATGCCGGGCATGCCCAGGGCCCATCCCGCGTCTTTGACGGCGCGCAGCCGCTGCTTCCAAGTGGAGCGCTCTCCCGCGGTCACGCCGTTGCGGCGAGCCTCAATGAAGACCATCAGCGCAAAAGCAAGCCCCAAGAAGATACCAACGGCCAGACCGCCGGCAAACAGCCGCGCAATCGAGGTGCCGGTCATCCAGCCATAGATGATGAAGGTGATCGACGGCGGGATCAGCAGCGCGGTCTCGGCGCTGGCAACCAGCAGGCCCAGGCTGAACTTCTGGCTGAAGCCGCTCTTGCGCATTTCCGGGTAGACCATCTTGCCCATCGCCGCCACGGTGGCGGGCGCCGAGCCCGAAACCGAGCCAAAGGCCATGGAGCCGCCAATCACCGTGTGGCCCATGCCACCGCGGGTATGTCCGATCAGCGCGCGCACCAGGCCGGTGAGGTTGCGTGCGATCTGCCCGCCGCCCATCAGATGCGCGGCAAAAATGAAGAAGGGGATCGCCAGAAGTGTCGTGTGGTCGATGCCGCCAAAGATTTTCTGAACAACCGCGGGATCTGGAAGCCGGCCATAGAATGCCTCTTTGGCGGCGATCGCGGGAATTCCCAGTACCAGGAACATCTCAAAGCCCAGCACCAGAAGCGCCAAAGCAAGAATGATGATTAGGATGAGCATTAGTGGTCCTCTGCTTCGTCTTGTTCAGTTTCGGCAAAGCGGTCGCTTACTCCGAAGAAGCTGAGCGCAAACCGGAGGCCCAGCAGGCCAAAGCCCAAAACCGGCGCCAGGTAGACATAGCCCATCGGTACGTCCAGCGTCGGGCTGCTCTGGCCAGTGCGCAGAACAAATTGGGACAGCTCAACACCGAGCCAGGCCAGGTAGATCGAAAAGCCAAAACCGGCGGCATCGATGAGTTTCAACAGCGGGCGCCGCAATGTTTCCGGCAGCCGGTTGCGCAGCGTGTCGATCCCGACATGGCGGCCGCGCTCCAGCGCAAGCCCTAGCCCGAGGAACACCAGAAAGGTATTCATCAGCCGGACCGCTTCTTCGATCCAGGCAAATTGGCTTGCAAAGGTGCCGCCGACTTCGCGGGCAACCACGCTGAAGAAGAAAAGTGCTGACATCGTCAGGAAAAGGACAACCAGGCAGGTCCTTTCTGTGCGTCTAAGCAGATTGAGCATGGAAATAGTCCTTCCCTGGGCATCCGGGCAGCGCTGCCCGGTGCCAATGTGGCGCGCGACGGTTGTAACGGCCGCGCGCTTGCCGTCTGGTCCGGCCTGACAGATGGTCTGGCCGGACAGATCCCGCCGAAATTACTCGGCGGCCTGTGCCTTGTAGATTTCGATCAGCGCGGCGCCTTCATCCCCGGCACGCTCGAGATATGCAGCCTGCGCGGGGGCAAACATGACATCCCGCAGCGCTTGGCGCTCTTCGGCGGAAGCCACACGCACTTCAATGTCGCTCTTGGCTATCTCGTCCAGCGCCGCGGCAACAGAAGCGGCCTTATGCGCGGTCAGCTCGGGCACGATTTCTGCAAAGACGTCGTTGATCACACTGCGGTATTCCTCCGGCAGGCTTTCCCACCAGTAAGGGTTAAACAACACGACATCTTCCATAGCGCCATGGTCAGACACCAGCAGGTAGTCCTGCACTTCGTGGAACTTCATCCGCAGGATGGTGTCGGCCGGGTTCTCTTCGCCGTCGACAACGCCGGTCTGCAACGATGTGTAGAGTTCACCAAACGGCAGCGCGATCGCGGAGGCTCCAAGCGCGTTGAACTGTTCGATCAGAATGCGGCTGTCCATCACCCGGAACTTCTGGTCCGCAAAGGCTTCGATGCTGTCCAGAGGCTGATTGGAGGTGAAGTTCTTGCGGCCATTGGGCCACAGGGCAAGGCCGACAACGCCGCGGCTGGTGAAGGAGTCGAGCAGTGCCTTGCCGAAGGCACCAGCGCGCAGCGCCTGCGCTTCTGTCTCGTCAGAGGGCAGCAGATATGGGATGTCCAGCACCGAAACCACCGGGTTGAAACCGCCCAGGAATGCGGCCGGCGCGACCGTTGCTTCCAGTGTGCCCAGCTGAACGCCCTCGGTCATTTGCCGCTGGTTGCCCAACTGGCCCTGGGGGAAAATCTGGAATTCAACTGCGCCGTCGGTCCGCTCCGAGACAAGCGCCGCAACCTTTTCAAGATGGATGTGGCGGCTCTGTTGGGGCGTTTCCAGATGCCCGATACGGGCAACGAACTCCTGCGCCATTACGGGCATGGCGCTGAGGAAGAATGCGCCGGCAGAAATCGCTAGCGCGCCGCGCTTTAGAAGCGAATGTGAGATAATAGTCATGGTGTCCTCCCATTGGTAGGAATGTCATAGCGGGGCGATGGTTTCACAGTCAAGAAAATTCTCATTTTTGAGACGGTAAAGCGACCCATCTAAAGTTTGCGAATTTGTCTTCGGCTTGATAGTGTGCCTCAAGATCATAAGGTTGATACGTCAATGGCGACGCAATACGAAGCAATTCTGCAAGTGGGTGAACGCCTGCGCTCCTACCGGCTGGGCAAAGGGTTGACCCCGGAGCAAGTTGCCAAGGAAACAGGCATATCAAGGGCGGCCATCTACCGTTACGAAGCCGGCCAGCCGATTCGGGTGGACGCTTTGGGCAAGATCGCCGACCTGCTGGACGTTTCGCTGACGTCGCTGTTCGGCGTAGGTTCCGAATATATCGCCTCTGCGGTTACCTTCTTTGAACGAATGAAACAGATCGAAGCCACGGCGGAACAGATCAGCGTTCTGTTCGGGCCGGTTTCCTATCTGCTGACCACCGACCATTTCGATGAAAGCCTGGGCCAAGTGCTCAGGGAGAGCGTGCCAGACGAGGCTGCCGACCGCAGCAGCCTCGATTCTGAAATTGCGCAGATTCTGGAAACGCTTCATGAAAGAAAAACCAATTTTCGCGAGCGCCGCCCGAATATCGTCAGCCTGGTGTCCAGCGCCGAGCTGGAGCAATTTGCCCATTCCGGCTTTGTCGGCCGCCAGGGCCTGTCCGGTGCCGAACTGGCAAACCGGCGGCGGACCGCAAGGCTGGAAATCGAGAACATCATCGGCCTGCTACAAGAGCAGCCGATCGGCACACAAATCGGCGTTGTTGAGGATTCCGCTCCGGGTTCGAGCTTTCAGCTGTTTCGCAATGGCAATCAGGCGCAAGTTGCCGTCAGCCCGTTCCGGCTTGGCATCTATCCCAATGTCCGCATCGGAGTTGCCACAATCACATCCGCCCAGGAATCCGTTCAGCTGCACCAGGAAGCAACGGAACAGCTGTGGAAAAACAGCCTAAAAGGGGCTGAGGCGATCACCCGGCTGGAAAAAGTGCTGAACCAGCAAAGCTAGGGTCAGATGGACCGCGTTGCACGAATAGCGCTCGGGCCGCATTTGCCCCTTTCCCCGGTTCGTTATGCGACACGCTCACAGGCCGCACGGCCGAGACGGGTCATGCGGTTGAGGGCATTGAAAGCGATGCGGGCTTCGGCTGTCTGGGTCTCCATGTTGCGGCTGCGCAGTTCCGGTCCGATGACCTGCTTGCAGCGCCCGATCTGGGCCTCGCCGCGCGATCTCTGACCATAGCCAGTGGCCCTCTGCCATGCCATTCGGCCAGTTTCGGTTATCATGTCGAGATGGGCGTTGCGTGCCTGGCAATCTCCGGGAACGGCGTTCTTCGGCGGCGGAATGATCAACTCGACATCCGGACCAAACGGGTGCCGGATTGTCGCGGCGGTTGTTACACCATCATAAGCCCCGTCTCCGATGAAACGGCGCACCGGACCGAACACCTCGGCAAGAAGGTCGGGCAGAGCGCCTGTGTCGGCTTTGTCAGGTTGCTGACGCCGCATCGGCGGGTTAGTTCTCTGTAATGCTGAACATCGAAGATTTGTCCCGGATCACAGGCTTCCGGTTTCCACGAAGCGTGATTGGTTACGCCGTTTGGGCCTACCATCGGTTCGCTCTGAGCCTTGACGTCGAGGAGCTGTTGGCGGAACGCGGTGTCACAGTTTCGTACGAGACGATCCGTGACTGGGTGAACCGGTTCGCGCATCAGTTTGCCGCTAAGATCCGCCGTGACCGTTCAACGCCGGCGGAAAAATGGCATCTCGATGAAGTCGTGATCCGGATCAAGGGCCGGAGCCACTGGCTTTGGCGGGCCGTCGACGCCAAGGGCGATGTGCTCGAAATCCTGATCCAGTCGCGACGCAACAAGGCCGCAGCCCTCCGTTTTTTGCGGAAACTCATGAAATGGTGGGGCCAGCCCCGTGTCCTGGTAACGGACAAACTGCGATCCTACGGTGCAGCCAAGGCACAGATCGCACCCGGAATCGAGCATCGCCAGCACAAGGGCTTGAACAACCGAAGCGAGGCCTCCCACCGGCATACCCGTAGACGCGAGAAGATCATGGGCCGGTTCAAATCCCCGCGCCAGGGACAGCGGTTCCTATCCGCGCACGATCAGGCCGCCAGTCTGTTCCGCCCGAAGCGCCACCGCCTGTCCGCAGAATCTTACCGCCACGCAAGGTACGACGCGTTCTCGCTGTGGTCCGGCTATTCAGCCGAATTGACCGCTTGATCTTCGCCATCGCCAATAAACTCAGCCTGACATCAGTAACCTGACAAAGCCCTAGGGTCAGGATTCATAACCAGAAGATGACGGTTGCAGCGAGGGCGATGGCTGAGAGGAAGACTTTCGGACAGCGGTCATAGCGGGTTGCCACGCGCCGCCAGTCCTTCAGCCTTCCGAACATGATCTCGATGCGATTTCGCCGCTTATACCGGCGCTTGTCGAATTTGACCGGGATCTTGCGTTGCTTTCGGCCGGGGATGCAGGCGCGTATCCCTTTGTCTTGTAACGCCCCTCGGAACCAGTCGGCGTCATAGCCTCGGTCCCCGAGCAACCAATCGACGCTTGGGAGGCTGC
>NZ_JBVVXU010000033.1:0-25532 GCF_055902035.1 Leisingera sp. SA215
CCCCCCCCCCCCCCCCCCAAGGCCGCCAGCGACGGCGGCGCCAGCCGGCGATGCGCGGGCGCGGGAGGGGGGCCGCTGCCTGCGCTCTTCAGATTCGGCGCGCCTGATCAGGCTCCGCTGCCGGTGTAATAGGGCGAATTCATTGCCTGGCTGGCCGCCTTGGTGACCGAGGCATCAAAGACCCTTGTGTAAAAGGCGCAGCCCAGTTCTGCCGCAGTTTCCGGGAACAGGTTCAGCGCAAAATCCAGTGCATTGTCCAGCGTGTCAAAGGCGTCGAACCCGCCCAGAGTCTGGGTCTGCAGCCCGCTTAGCCAAACCTTGTTCTGCAGCCCCGGCAGCATTTTCAGCGCCGCGTTGCGCGCTTTCCAGGGGGCCTCCTCAAACGGCACCGACAGTTGCAGTTCGGTGTACACAAATGCACCCGGCGCCGCAGCCCCGCTGTTGTAATGCGCCGCCCCCATATCGCGGCTGGCCTCGGCGGTGGCCTCGGCGTCAAATATCCGCGTGTTGTGCGCCACGCCAAAGCTGCGCGGCTCGCCCGGGAAATAGCCAGTCACGAATTTGCGGGCATTCTCAATGCTGTCAAAGGCATAAAGGCCGCCGATCGAGTTGTTGCCGTGGCCGGACAGCCAGGTCTTGTTCAGAAAGCCCGGCTGCTTCCGGATCGCGGCGTTGATCTCCTGCAGCGGCACCTGGTCAAACGGCACAGAGATGGCAACTTCGGTATAGACAAAGGCTTTCGGGGTCATGGCAGTTTCCTGTGTTTTGGCAAGAGAAGGCAGCAGCAGCGCCCCGGCAGAGGCCGCCAGCAGTTGGCGGCGGGACATCCGGGAGGGCGCGCGGCAAGCCGCGCCGGGTCGGTTCTGTGTCATGTTGGCTCCGGTTTAAATGCTTGCATTTTGCAAGTTATGCAAAGCTTCCACACCGGCTTGCATTTTGCAAGTAAAAAAATTATCAAGAGTGCATGACTGAAAAGCACAGCAAATATGCGTCCGGTTGCCCGGTGGCCTATGCCCTTGATATCTTCGGCGACCGCTGGAGCCTTCTGGTGATCCGCGACATGGCCGTCAAAGGCGCGCGCACCTACGGCGAGCTTCAAAACGGCTGGGAGGGGATCTCGACCAACATCCTGGCGCAGCGCCTCAAGCAACTGGAGGAGACCGGGATTCTGAGCAAAAGCAAGGACCCGCAGAACGGCCGCAGCTACATCTACACACTGACGCCAAAGGGCCGGGATCTGGCCCCGGTACTGGCAGAGATCGCCCTGTGGAGCGCAAGATACAACAAAGCCGGCAATGCAATGACCGGCTTCAGTGACAAAGTGCAGGCGGACCGAAACGGCGTTGTTGCCCGGATCCGCGCAGGCGAGCTGCCTTAAGCGCCTGGCGTTACGCCGCCAGGCCCTTGGAGCCGATGTCCAGGAATTTCTGGCGCCGGTCCTTGATCAGCTCAGCGGCATCCTTGCCGGCCAGCTCGTCCAGCATCTCCTGGATAGCGCCGCTGACCGAGGCCATCGCGGCCTTGGCATCGCGATGCGCACCGCCCAGCGGTTCCGGGATGATCCGGTCATTGACGCCCAGCTTGTGCAGGTCCTGCGCGGTCAGGCGCAGCGCTTCCGCTGCTTCGCGCATTTTCTCGGCATCTTTCCACAGGATCGAGGCGCAGCCTTCGGGGCTGATCACCGAATAGATCGAATGCTCCAGCATCGCCACCCGGTTGGCACTGGCAAAGGCCACCGCGCCGCCGGAACCGCCCTCGCCGATGATGACTGAAATCAGCGGCACGCCGATTTTCAGGCACATCTCGGTCGAACGTGCGATAGCTTCAGACTGGCCGCGCTCCTCGGCGCCCTTGCCGGGATAGGCGCCGGCGGTGTCCACCAGGGTGATCACCGGCAGCTTGAACCGGCTGGCCATCTCCATCAGGCGGATGGCCTTGCGGTAGCCTTCGGGCCGGGCCATGCCGAAATTGCGCTCAATCCGCGATTTGGTATCGCTGCCCTTCTCATGGCCGATCACCACCACCGGCTGGTCGTTGAACCGGGCAAGGCCGCCCATCACGGCCAGATCGTCGGCAAAATTGCGGTCGCCGGCCAGCGGCGTGTACTCGGTGAACAGCGCCTTGATGTAATCCTGGCAATGGGGGCGGTCGGGATGCCGCGCCACCTGGCATTTGCGCCAGGGCGTCAGCCCCTTGTAGAGGTCCTTCAGCAGCTGCGCCGCCTTGGCGTCCAGCGCCTTGGCCTCATCCGCCACGTCCATTTCCTCGTTCGCGCGCGCCAGCGCCCGCAGCTCCTCCGCCTTGCCTTCGATTTCGGCCAGCGGTTTTTCGAATTCCAGATACTGGGTCATATCGCCTCTGCTCAGCGGGTTTGCAGCTATATGGCCTTCTGCGCCGCAAGATGCAACTCAGCAAGATTTGCGATCTGCTGCCAGGGCATCAGGGACGGGCCGCGAAAGCAAAGGGCGCACTGCCAATGGCCGCCGGTTGCAAAGACCGGAGACCGCGGGTTCAGGCCAGTAACCGCGGCCGCACCGGCGGCCCGCTGCCCGAACGGGTGGAGAAGGTCGCCCTAGGCCTGCAGCAGGATCGCCGCCAAGGACGCCAGCAGCAGAGCGGCCATGGTCCAGTTGAACGCTCGCAGCTGCGCGGGCCGGGTCAGCAGCCGCCGCAGCTGCTGGCCCAGCATGGTCCAGGTCGACGCTGAAAAACTGCCGACCAGCAGGTAGATGCCGGAGACCCACAGAATGGCGCTCAGGTCGCGGCTGGCCGCATAAAGCGTGATCGCCCCCAGCGCCATTGCCCAGGCCTTGGGGTTGACCCATTGAAAGGCGCAGGCCTGCACAAAGCTCAAGGGCCTGCCCTCGGCCGCGCCCTCCCGGGGCGGCGCGGCATTGGCGATCTTCCACGCCAGCCACAGCATGTAAGCGACCGACAGCACCGTCATCACCGGGGTCAGCAGCGGGAAGGCATCAAACAGATGCATCACCCCCAGCCCGACCGGCAGGATCATCAGCGGAAAGCCGACCGCGACCCCCAGCAAATGCGGAAGCGTCCGCTGAAAACCGAAATTGGCCCCCGAAGCCATCAGCATCAGGTTATTGGGGCCGGGCGTGAAGACCGTGCCAAAGACAAAACCGGTCAGCGCAAAGAGGAGTTCATATGTCATGGGCAAGAAGATTGCGCAGTAATCGCCAAATGAAATTGCGTTCTGCAGCGCCTGATGTGTATTTTCACAACGAATGGCGAAAAATGATCAGATAAACCAGCATATATTGCAGGAACTCACCCGCGACGGCCGGATCAGCAATCTGGAACTGGCCGAGCGGGTCGGCCTGTCGCCCTCTGCCTGTCTGCGCCGGGTGCAGGAGCTGGAACGCACCGGCGTCATCACCGGCTACCGCGCGGTGCTGGACCGGCAGAAGCTGGGGGTGGGATTTGCCACCTATATCGGCGTCGGCCTGGGTGAACACACCAAGGACGCGCAGGAAGCTTTTGAACGCGCCATGCAAGCCGCACCCGAGGTGGTCGAATGCCACAATATCACCGGCACCATCGAATACCTGCTGCGCGTCGAATGCGCCGATCTGCCCAGCTACAAACGGTTCCACACCGACATTCTGGGCACCTCGCCCTATGTGACCGGGATCACCACCTATGTGGTGATGGGCTCGCCCAAAGATCTGCGGGCGTGACCGCGGCGCGGTTGGACTTTTGAGTATTTGGGGAAAGATGAAGCGAGGCAGCTTTTCATTTTTCCTCAAATACTCACGTCACTTCTGTGGCCGCAGGCGTGCGGCGGCGGGTGTTGCGGATCCGGCGTACGCTGGCCTCACCTGATCTTAAGCCGCCCGGGGCAGTCTTGCACCCGGTCGCGATCACCCGCCGGGGCTTGGCTCTCCGGCAGATATGGAACAGGGCTCCCGCATGGCAGCGGGGTCATGCAGAGACAACGTTTAGCATGCGGGCGGATACGCCCGTCCGCCTCCGCCTTATTGGCGGCGCCGCCAATCCTTAACGGCCACTTGTGACGGCACGTGAAAACGGCACAGGGAAACGGCACAGGCAACATGATCTGGAACAGATGAGCAACCGGCGGGGCAGGGGCCCTGGCCGGGCAGACCGCATGGGCCGGGGCAGCCGTTTTACCGGGCGGGCAGCAAAACCCGCATGGCGATCTCCGGCGAGGCCAGCACCGGCACCTTTGTCTGCGCCCGCAGCTCTGCTGCCGCCCCGGCCATCGAGGCCTGCGCCAGCACAACGCAGCCAAACGCGTCATCATCCATCATCGCCCTTGCGATGCTTTCGGCTATAGCCGCAGAAAACGCCGTGCCGGCGCCGGTTTCAAACAGCGGCCAGTGCTGCGCCAGAGATAACGGGGTCAGGTGCGGATCACGCCCGCCAAAGGCGCGCCGCAGCAGCGCCTCCGAGGGGGCCGCCGTGCTGTTCAGGCAATAGGCCATCAGCACCGGCCCGCCAATCCGCGCCGCTTCCTGCATCATCGGCCAGTCGATGCGGATGGCGCCTGCCTCTTCTGCCACCGGTCCAAGGGTGGTGCAGCTGCACAGCACCGGTCCGTCAGCCGCGCTGATGGCCGCCGCAATCTCCGCCCTCAGGTCGGCGCCGATGCCATTCCGCGCCCGGGCCAGCCAATCGCTGCGCACTTGCTGGTTCAGATCCGCTTCGGGTGCCAGCGCCCGGAACGTCCTCGCATGCGCGTCTGCGGTATGCAGCAAAGTCAAATCTGCCATCAAACCCTCCCTGCGGAAAAGGCGCCCCACCGGGACGCCCTTGCACTTAGTCCATGCGCGCCGGCGTCAGCTGTTTGCAATCAGTTCGGCCTGGGCGACAATCACCTCAGCCTGCTTGATCGAGGCGATATCGACAAGACGGCCTTTGTAGACGGTCGCGCCGGCGCCCGAGGCCTTGGCCTCTGCCATCGCGGCCAGGATCTCACGGGCTTCCGCCACAGCCTCATCCGAGGGGGTGAAGACCTGATTGGCCAGTTCGATCTGGCTGGGGTGGATCGCCCATTTGCCGACCATGCCCAAGGTCGCAGACCGTTTCGCCTGGGCGATATAGCCGTCCTCGTCCGAGAAATCCCCGAACGGCCCGTCAACCGGCAGGATGCCATGGGTGCGGCAGGCGGCGACAATTGCAGCCTGCGCCCAGTGCCAGGGGTCGGACCAGTGCTTTTCGCCGTCGCGGATCATATAGTAGTTTTCCTGGGTTCCGCCGATGCCTGTGGTCTGCATCCCCATCGAGGCGGCGAAATCCGCAGCCCCCAGGCTCATCGCCTGCAGCCGGGGCGAGGATTTGGCGATCTCCTCGGCATGGGCAATGCCTGCCGCCGACTCGATGATCACTTCAAAAGACACCGGCTTGGTCCGGCCCTTGGCGCGCTCGATCGCGGTGACCAGCGCGTCCACCGCATAGACATCTTCGGCGCAGCCGACCTTGGGGATCATGATTTGATCCAGGCGGTCGCCGGCCTGCTCCAGAATGTCCACCACATCGCGGTACCAATAGGGGGTGTCGAGCCCGTTGATCCGCACCGACAGATATTTGCTGCCCCAGTCGACGCTGTTGATCGCCTCGATCACATTGGCGCGGGCCTGATCCTTGTCGGAGGGGGCCACTGAATCCTCAAGATCAAGATTGATCACATCAGCCGCCGAAGCCGCCATCTTCTCAAACAGTTTCACTTTGGAGCCGGGGCCGAACAGCTGGCAGCGATTGGGGCGCGCCGGTGCGGCGGGCTGGATGCGGAAGGACATGCGGAAACCCCCTGGGTAAGGAAATTGCAGAATTTTCGCCCATCGGGTTATTAAATTGCGCACCGTCTTGCAAGTGGATTTTGCACTTGCGGCAAGAAACGCCGCGTTGCGGCAATCCCGTTTGCGCCCTTTCCGTCGCAAACCTGCGCGAAGCTGCCGCCGCCATGCTGCATTGCGCAAGAAAAGACACGGGCCCCGATCCGTGCGGAAAAGGAGCTGCATGAAACGCGCATTGATCGACAACTGGGCCCTGTTCCTGGGCATGCTGCTGCTGATGGTCGGCAACGGGCTGCTGGTCACGCTGCTGACGATCCGCGGCTCGACGCTGGGGTTCACGGACCTTGAGATTTCCGTCATGCAGTCCTGCTACCCGCTGGGGGCGCTGGCGGGCACCATGCTGACTCCGCTGCTGATCGAGAAGGTCGGCCATATCCGGGTGTTTTCGGCGCTGGCGTCGATGGTTTCGGTTGCGGCGATTGTCCATCTGCTGACCTCGGACCCGGCCAGCTGGGCAGCGATGCGGCTGCTGGCGGGCTTCTGTTTTCCGGGCCTGTACGTGATCACCGAAAGCTGGCTCAACGCCAAGTCGGAGAACCGGATCCGGGCGCAGGTGCTGTCGGTCTATTTCATCATTCAGACGGCGGGGCCGGCGCTGGGCACCGCAATGGTCGGCCTGCCGGATCCCAGCGGCAACCTGCTGTTCGGGGTCACCTCGATCCTGCTGTCGGTGGCCATTGTGCCGCTGTTGCTGTCCAACATCAGGGCGCCGGACTACTCGGCGCCGGACCGGATGCCGGTGAAACGGCTGTACAAAGTCTCGCCGATGACGGTTTTGGGCATTGTCATCATGGGGGCGGGCGTGGTGGCCTGGTACATCAGCCTGCCGCTTTATGCGCTGCAGAACGGCTTCAGCGAGGCGCAGGCCTCGGGTGCGCTGGTGATCGCGCTGATTGCCTCGGCGCTGGTGCAATACCCGGTCGGCTGGCTGTCGGACCGCACCGACCGGCGCTATGTGGTGATTGCGCTGTCCGGTATTTCGGCGCTGGTGGCGCTGTGGATGGCTGTGGACACGGCGCCCTCGCGCATTGTGGTCGGGTTTTCCGTCATCGCGGCAACCACGCTGCCGATCTATTCGATCCTGGCGGCGCATGCCAACGACCAGCTGCAGCCGGGCCAGGTGGTTCCGGCCAGCGGCACCATGGCGTTCCTGCTGCAGCTGGGCCAGTTTTTCGGGATCCTGATCGGGCCGAACATGATCCGGCTGGCCGATGGCCGCGGGCTGCAATATTTGCTGATCGGGGTCGGGGTGACCGTGGCGCTGATCGCCATTGCGCGGCGCGCGACCTCCGGGGCGCCGGAGGACACCGGCGAGTTCCAGGCGATGGGGGTGATCGGGGTCGCCCAGCCGGGCGTGCTGCAGGCGGAATCCTGGCTTGAGGGGGAGGAAGCGTCTGCAAGCGGCGGGCGGGCGGAAGAAACTTCGAAATTCCCCGGAAACTGACGAAGAAAATCGCGCAAAACCCCCTTTCTTGCGCGATTTCGAGAGGACTTTGCGCGAAATCCGCCTGACATTGGCGCGACCTGTTATACTGGAAGGATGAGCGCGATGATCGAGACCCCTTATCTGCTGTTTCTGGGCGACGCGCCTGACATGCTGGCCGCCAAAGTTGCCATCGGCATCCGCGACTGGCGCCCGGACCATGCCGTCGGCCAGATCTCCCTGCCGGGCTGCGGCGCCGACCTGGGCCTGACCGAGATGACCCTGGCCGAGGCCAAGGACGCCGGCGCCAAGACGCTGGTGATCGGCGTCGCCAACCGCGGCGGCGTGATTTCTCCGGCGTGGAAAGAGGTGCTGATCGCGGCTCTGGAAATGGGCTATGACATCGCTTCGGGCCTGCATAACCTGCTGCGCGACGAAGGCGACCTGGTGGCAGCGGCGCAGACCCACGGCGGCACCCTGCACGATGTGCGCGTCCCCACTGTCGGCTATCCGATTGCCAATGGCGTCAAGCGCAAGGGCAAGCGCTGCCTGGCCGTAGGCACCGATTGCTCGGTCGGCAAGATGTACACCGCCCTGGCGATGGATGCCGTAATGCAAGAGCGCGGCATGAAGTCGACCTTCCGCGCCACTGGCCAGACCGGCATCCTGATCACCGGCCACGGCGTGCCGCTGGACGCGGTCATTGCCGACTTCATGGCGGGCTCCATCGAATATCTGACCCCGGACAATGATGATGACCACTGGGACCTGATCGAGGGCCAGGGCTCGCTGTTCCACGTCTCCTACTCGGGCGTCACCATGGCGCTGGTGCACGGCGGCCAGCCGGATGCGCTGATCCTGTGCCACGAGCCGACCCGCACCCATATGCGCGGCCTGCCGGAGTATGACGTGCCAAGCCTGGAAGAGCTGAAAGCCGTGGCCCTGCCGCTGGCTCAGCGCGCCAACCCGGCCTGCAAGGTTGTCGGCATCTCGGTGAACACCCAGCACCTGACCGAGGATGAGGCGGTTAAGTATCTGGCAGAAGTTGAAGAGCGGATGGGCCTGCCCGCCGTCGACCCGTACCGCCACGGTGCAGGCCGGCTGGTGGACGCGCTGGCCGCAGTCTGATCTAACAGCCCCGCCGGAGGTGCTGGCTGCAACGGCAGGTGCCTCCGGCGGGAGTATTTTTAAAAAGATGAAAGCGCCGGAGCCGGATTTTCCGGGCATCCGGCTGAGGTTCGCCGCGCGCTGCGGGGAACCGGTGGAAAGGGCAGCTTCATGAATATCACCGTCACCCCGGACGTCTTCAAACTGGCGCAGGTCTTCACCATCTCGCGCGGCTCGCGCACCGAGGCCAAGGTGCTGACCGTGCGGGTCGAGAAGGACGGCGCCGCCGGCTGGGGCGAATGCGTGCCCTATGCCCGCTATAACGAGACGCTGGACAGCGTGACCGCCGAGATCGAGGGGCTGCCCGGTGATTTCACCCGGGAAGAGCTGCAGTCGCTGCTGCCCGCCGGCGCCGCCCGCAACGCGGTGGACTGCGCGCTGTGGGATCTGGAGGCCAAGCAGGCCGGAAAGCGGGTCTGGGAACTGGCCGGGCTGGACGCGCCGGGGCCGGAGATCACCGCCTATACATTGTCGCTGGATACGCCTGAAAAGATGCAGGCGCAGGCGGCTGAAAATGCGTTCCGTCCGCTGCTGAAGATCAAGCTGGGCACCCCCGACGATATGCCCCGGCTGGAAGCGGTGCGCGCCGGCGCGCCCGATGCCAAGATCATCATCGATGCCAACGAGGGCTGGTCGGCCGGAGTTTACGCCGCGCTGGCACCGCATTTGCTGCGGCTGGGCGTGGAACTGGTGGAACAGCCGCTGCCTGCGGGGGAAGACGCCGCGTTGATCGGCATGGACCGCCCGGTGCCGGTCTGCGCCGACGAGAGCTGCCATGACCGCACCAGCCTGCCGAAGCTCAAGGGCAAATACGACGTGGTCAACATCAAGCTGGACAAGACCGGCGGTCTGACCGAGGCGCTGAAATTGCGTGAACAGGCTTTGGCCGAGGGCTATCAGGTGATGGTCGGCTGCATGGTCGGCTCCTCGCTGGCGATGGCGCCGGCGACGCTTGTGGCGCAGGGTGCGGCGGTTACGGATCTTGACGGGCCGCTGCTGTTGGCCGAAGACCGCGAGGAACCATTGTTGTTTGATGCCGAAGGGGTCCACCCCCCGAAAGCTGCCCTGTGGGGGTGACGAAAGCCTGGAAAACGATCCGGGGGATCGTTTTCAATGAGGAACGGGCGGAGCCCGGAGACATAAGGAAGATAACATGACCCGTACCGTTTATGTGAATGGCGAATACCTGCCCGAGGGTGAGGCCAAGGTTTCGATCTTCGACCGCGGTTTTCTGTTCGCCGATGCGGTCTATGAGGTGACCTCGGTCCTGGACGGCAAGCTGGTCGACTTTGAAGGCCACGCCGTGCGCCTGGACCGCTCGCTGAAAGAGCTGGACATGGCCTCGCCCTGCAGCAAGGAGGAGCTTCTGGAGATCCACCGCAAGCTGGTGGAATTGAACGGCATCGAGGAAGGCCTGGTGTATCTGCAGGTTTCCCGCGGCTCCGACGGCGACCGGGATTTCGTGTTCCCGTCCGAAGACACCCCGCCGAGCCTGGTGCTGTTCACCCAGAACAAGCCCGGCCTGGCCGACAGCCCGGCTGCCGCGAAGGGCGCCAAGATTATCTCGATCGAGGACATCCGCTGGGGCCGCCGCGACATCAAGACGGTGCAGCTGCTGTATCCGTCGATGGGCAAGATGATGGCCAAGAAGGCGGGCTGCGACGATGCCTGGCTGATCGAGGACGGCTATGTGACCGAGGGCACCTCGAACAACGCCTATTATGTGAAGAACGGCAAGATCGTGACCCGGCCCTTGTCCAACGACATCCTGCACGGCATCACCCGTGCCGCTGTTCTGCGGCTGGCGGCGGAAGCGCAGATGGAGATTGAAGAACGCCTGTTCACCATCGACGAGGCAAAAGAGGCGGATGAGGCCTTTACCACTTCTGCCAGCGCCTTTGTGATGCCGGTGGTGGAGATTGACGGCGTGCAGCTGGGCGACGGTACCCCGGGCCCGATCGCCAAGCGCCTGCGCGAGATCTACCTGGAGGAAAGCCGCAAGAAAGCGGTCTGAGGCACACGGCCCGGGTTGATGATGCCCGGATTGATGAGGAAGGCCGTCCCGTTGGGGCGGCCTTTTCTGCTTTGCGGCAGTTTGGTGAGGCCTTCACAACGCGTTGATGCGGTGAGGACCGGCCGCCATTGATGCCGGTCGGTCAACAGTTCTGCGCGCAGCGGTAAGAATGTCTCTGTATAGGGCGCTTCACGGCAGGATTTTAACTAATTTTACACAAAATGGGCCGGTTCAGGGCGAAATAGGATAGGGTGAAGACAGAGGACGCAAGGCCCGGATGACCGGGTGTTCGCCAGAGTTTCACGTTAGGGAGTTGCCCCATGGACCAGACCTTTCAGCCGGAGTTTGCCGCAGTGGCGGAAGGCCCGTCAGCCGCGGGCAGCGAGGCCGAGATCCTGGCAGCCGTGCGCAGGGTTCTGACAGCCGAAGATGCCATTGACCCGGAGATCGCGCAGGCGGCGGCCAAACGCGGCTGGTTCGCGGACACAGGCCAAGCGCCGGAGCGTCCGATCAAAAGCTCGCTTGCGGCCCGGTTGCTTGGCCGGTTCCGCGGCTAGGTTCCACCGCTCTGCCGGGGACAGCACCGCCACTCCGAAGGCTGTGAGCCGTGTGTCGGGCGGCGGCATGGATCATCATCTTCCGGCGCGGGCCGCTGGCCACAGAGGCCCGGGGCCTGGCGTTGTGATCCTGGCGGAACATCCAGGGCTGGCGGCGGCTCTGGGCGGGGCGGTGGTGTTCACCGCGGGTCTTTGGGCGCAGAAACCGCATCCCTGCCCGCAGCCGCCGGAACAGCCCTGCTGACCAGCCTATTGCTTGTCCGTCACGTTTTCCTTCAACGAGACCTCGAATTCCGCCTGTTTCCCGGGACCGGCCTCGGTCTGGTAGCCGGCTTTCCACTCGGCCATGGTCATGCCGTAATAGGCCTCGCGCGCGGCGGTCTTGTCCATGTCGATGCCGCGCTCGTTGGCCGCCTCCTGGTACCAGCGCGCCAGGCAGTTGCGGCAGAAACCGGCCATGTTCATCAGGTCGATGTTCTGCACATCGGTGCGCTCTTCCATCAGGTGCTTTTGCAAGCGGCGGAAGGCGGCGGCCTGGATTTCAATCTCGGTTTGCTTGTCCATGACTGGACTCCTTCGGTTCGTTCTGCGGGTCTGCGGCAAGGCCTATCAGCCGGGGCGGAGGCGGGCAATGGCACCGGGCAGGGGGTCAGATCAGCTGCAGTGCGGCCCAGGGCCCCAGTGCCGTTGTCAGGATCAGGAGCTTATAGGTGCCAAGCCAGCGGTAGATGGTCAGGCTGACATCCGCAGGCGCCAGCCCGAACATGCGGGCGTGCAGGCCGGCCGCCCAGTCCTGCATCAGCAGCATCAGAACGGCAGACAGCGTGAACAGGCCGAGATGCAGAACGGTCAGCCAGCCGAAGAAGGCAGAGAGGGTGTCCTGGGTCATGAGGGATCCTTTCCCGGTATCGCCCGCGTTTCGCTGACAGATATGGGGAGGCGCGGCTGCGCGCGCAATGGCGGCAGCCGTTTGCCGGTGCGGGGAGCGGCCGGGAAAAACCGGTTGTCCGGGCCGGATCAGAGGCCGGAGGCGTCCAGCGCCCTGGGCAGGATGCGGGCCAGGCGTTCCGCCCAGATGTGCTGGCCCTTGTGTTCGGCGATCAGGTCGTTTCTAAGTTCAACCAGTGTGTTGGGGCGTCCGGGTTTGGTGGCGTGGGTCTCGATCGCGTCGCCGGGCAGGTGGCCGGTGTAGGGCTGATTGACGCCGGTGCAGAACGTGGTTCCGCGGTTCAGTTCTTCGATCACGAAAGGCGAAAACCGCTCGCCTTCGGGAAACAGGATGCCAATCTCCCAAGGGCGCGGTTCCCGCCCGCGCAGCTGGCGGGTGAAGCTGTGGATCGAAACGATCACCGTGCCGGGGCGTTCGGCCAGCCGGGCCAGGGCGCGGTGGTACGGGCGGTAGCACTTCTCCAGCCGCTTGGTCAGCTCGGCCGCGCCGGCGTGGCGGTTGGCCGGGATGATGGTGCCGTCGTAAAGCTTCATCAGCAGCGTCGGGTCATCCTCGCCGCGGTTGGGGTCGATCACCAGGCGGGAGAAATTCGAGGCCACCACCGGCGCGTCCAGCATCCCGCCCAGCAGCTTGGCCACCTCATAGGCGCCGACGTCATAAGCAATGTGGCGCTCCATATCCGCACGCGGCAGGCCCAGATCGCCGCCGCCGGCAAACTCCGGCACATGATTGGTAGCGTGGTCGCAGGTGATCAGCCAGCGGGCGGGGCGGTCTGCACCGTGAACAAAATAGGGTGTGTATGTCATGAGCCTGATATGTTTTGCCGCAAGATGTTTACGGGAGTTGCGGCAGAATGGGAATTGGGGGATAAGCACCCTGAACGCTGTTTGCGGTAACATATTTCAGGTCCGGAGGAGAAGACCCCGATGAAACGCTCGCGCAATGTGAAGATTGTCGCCACCCTGGGGCCGGCTTCGGAAACCTATGAAACCATCCGCGCCCTGCATGAGGCCGGCGCCGACGTGTTCCGGCTGAACATGTCGCACGGCAGCCACCCGGAGATTGCCAAAAAGCACCGGATCATCCGCCAGGTGGAGCAGGACCTGGACAGCCCGATCGCGATTCTGGCTGACCTGCAGGGGCCGAAACTGCGGGTGGGTGTCTTTGCCAACGGTGCCGAGGATCTGGTGGAAGGCGCCAGGTTCCGTCTTGATCTGGACGAGGCCGAGGGCGATGTGAACCGCGTCTGCCTGCCGCATCCGGAGATTTTCCAGGCGCTGGAGCCGGGCGCGCATCTCTTGGTCAATGACGGCAAGATCCGTCTGGCGGTCGCGGACTGCGGTCCGGATTTTGCCGATTGCGTGGTGGAGACCGGCGGCACCATTTCGAACCGCAAGGGGGTCAATGTGCCCGACGTGGTGCTGCCGCTGGCGGCGCTGTCGCAGAAGGACCGCGCGGATCTGGAATTTGTCTGCGCCCTGGGTGTCGACTGGCTGGCGCTGTCGTTCGTGCAGCGGGCCAAAGATGTGTTCGAGGCCCGCGGGCTGGCGGATGGCCGCGCCGCGGTGCTGTCAAAGATCGAAAAACCGCAGGCGGTGGAGGATTTCGAGGCCATCCTGGATGCCTCGGACGGGATCATGGTGGCACGCGGCGACCTGGGGGTGGAACTGCCGGTGGCGGCGGTGCCGCCGATCCAGAAGCGGCTGGTGCGCAAGTGCCGGGCCGCGGCCAAGCCGGTGATTGTGGCGACCCAGATGCTGGAAAGCATGATCGAAAGCCCGATGCCGACCCGCGCCGAAGTCTCGGACGTGGCGACCGCCATCTATGAAGGCACCGACGCAATCATGCTGAGTGCCGAAAGCGCGGCCGGCCAGTATCCGATCGAAGCCGTGCAGACCATGAACAAGGTCGCGATCGAGGTCGAAGCAGACCCCACCTATACCCAGATCATCGCCGCCTCGCGTTCGGCCAAGGGCACCACCGTGGCCGATGGCATTGTGGCGGCAGCGCGCGAGATTGCCGAAAAGACCGAGATCAAGGCGATCTGCTGTTTCACCCAGTCCGGCACCACCGCGCTGCTGACCGCCCGCGAACGCCCGGGGGTGCCGATCATCGCCATGACCCCGGTCAGCGCCACGGCGCGGCGGCTGTGCCTCAGCTGGGGGTGCAAATGCGTGATGACACCGGAGCTGGACCGCTTCAAAGGCGCTGTGGTGAACGCGGCGCGGGCGGCGCGCGCCGGCGGCTATGCCGAAGACACCGACCAGATCGTGGTCACTGCCGGGGTGCCCTTCAATGTGCCGGGCACCACCAACATCCTGCGCGTTGCCCCCTGTGACGAGCGGTTGATTTACAGCACTGATCCGGATTGACGGCAGGCTGCTTGCCTTAGGGCCGGCGGCCCGATTTGAAAGCACCGCCCCTTGGCCTACCATTTCCCTGTGTCAGGTTGTGACGGGGGACGTGGTGCATGGGAACTGATCTGCCGCTGATTGCGGGGCTGGCGATTGCCGGGTTTTCGGTGCCGTCGATTCTGTCGGCCTTCAGCGAGCGGCGGCCGCCGCGGGCCTCCGTGGCGGCCATTCTGATTGCCATCGGGCTGATCACCTATGCGGTGCTGATGAAACCCGGCGGCTACCGCGTGGACGAGATCCCGGATGCGTTTTTCCGGGTGCTGGGACGCCTTCTGTAGAGAATCGGCTTGCCCATCCGGCAGGCATTGCGTATTGGGCAGCTCTGTTCCGCGTGGCCGGCCTTTCTTAGGCATGCCGAGTCGCGCGTCTAGCGAACCCGCATTGAAGGAGACGGAAATGCCCAAGATGAAGACAAAGTCGAGCGCCAAAAAGCGCTTTAAGGTGACCGCGACCGGCAAGGTCCTGGCAGGTCAGGCCGGCAAGCGCCACGGCATGATCAAACGGACCCGCAAGTTCATCCGCGACGCCCGCGGCACCACCACCCTGTCGGCACCCGACGCAAAGATCGTCAAGGGCTTCATGCCCTACGACCGCTAAGAGGAGATTGAGATATGTCCCGCGTTAAAGGTGGTACCGTCACTCACGCCCGTCACAAGAAGGTCATCAAGGCAGCCAAAGGTTACTACGGCCGCCGTAAGAATACCTTCAAGGTCGCCCGTCAGGCCGTCGACAAGGCGAACCAGTATGCAACCCGCGACCGCAAGAACCGCAAGCGCAACTTCCGCGCGCTGTGGATCCAGCGGATCAATGCTGCTGTCCGTTCGCATGACGAAGCGCTGACCTATTCCCGCTTCATCAACGGCCTGACCCTGGCCGGCATCGAAGTGGACCGTAAGGTTCTGGCCGATCTGGCCGTGCATGAGCCCGAAGCCTTTGGTGCCATCGTGCGCCAGGCACAGGACGCACTGGCCGCCTGAGCCCGCCGGCATTGACGAATTCTGTAAAAGGCCGCTCCCCACCGGGGGCGGCCTTTTTCGCATTGCCGGATGTCCCTGCGCGGTCCCTGCGCGGCTGTTATGATCCCGGAGAAGGATTTCGTTGGAATCCGCGGGCCCTCGAAGATCCCGGAAACTGCGGCAACCCGCTGCGGCTGGCCGCGGCAAGGGATTTGGCGCCGCCGCCAAGACGGCCGGACACCGCAGGCTTGATCTGAGCGGTCATGACCCGGCGGCCGCCTGCCGCTGTGATGTCACCACATGCGGGTCTTGGCATAGTCCGCATAGCCTTGGTCATAGGTTTCGGCTTCGAACTCCGCCTCCTGCTCCTGCAGAAACTGGCCCGCTGTGGGCAGCGCAGGGCGCCCGGCGTCCGCGTCCCACAGGCGGGAGCGCAGGATTGCCTTGGCGCATTGAAAGTACAGTTCCTGGATGCTGATCACCGCGACCGTCGCGGGCCGCAGGGTCTTGCGCTCAAACGCGGCGCGGGCGGAGCTGTCCGCTGTCAGGAAGGCGGAGCCATTGACCCGCACCACGTTGCTGCTGCCAGGCACCATGAACATCAGGCTGACACGGCTGTCGCGCACGATGTTGCGCAGCGAATCGAGCCGGTTGTTGCCGCGCCAGTCCGGCAGCCACAGGGTCTGCTCATCTGCGATATGCACCACCGGGCCGTCATCGCCGCGCGGGCTGGCATCGGTGCCCTCAGCGCCGACGGTGGACAGCACCAGAAAGCGGGAGGCAGCTATCCACTCCCGGTACAGCGGCGTCAGCCGGGTGGCGACCTTGGTCAGGGACCGCGGCGCGGCGGTGCCGTAGATCTGTTCAAGTGCTTCGGTGCTGGTGATTTTCTGCATGCCCAGGCCTCCTTTTGGCGGCAATGTAGCTTGCCCTTTCGGCGCGTTGGGGCCAGTTCTTGCTCAAATGGGCCAAAGAGACGATATCCGGCGGCGGGGCTGGTCCGCGTCCGATGCGGTGCAATCGCTGCCGCATGGGGTGGCGTCTTATGCCCGGACTTACCGGGATGGCTATGTCTCCGCCTGGCATGACCACCCGCGCCATCAGCTGGTCTATGCCGTTGCCGGGCTGATGATGGCCAAGGCCGATGGCACCAGCTGGGCGGTGCCTGCGGGCACAGGTCTGATCGTGCCTGCGGCCATGCTGCACGAGATCCGGATGGTGGGAGAGGTGCAGCTGCAATCCTTGTATATCGATCCGGCGGAAACCGGCGCCGGGGCGATGACGGCTTGCCGTGCGGTGACGGTCTCCGGGCTGCTGGCGGGGCTGATCGCGGCGCTGTGCGCGATGGGCAATCCCTGGCCGCTGCCGCCCCGGGCGCATCACCTGAGCCAGCTGATCCTGATCGAACTGGGGGCGGCGCCAGACACGCCGCTGGCGCTGCCGTATCCGCCGGACGCGCGGCTGCGCCGGGTGTGCGATGCGCTGATGGCGGATCCGGGAAGTGCCCGGACAATTGACCATTGGGCGGCACTGGCAGGGATGAGCCGCCGTTCCTTCACCCGGGCGTTTCAGCGGCAGACCGGCAGCAGCTTCGGCCAGTGGCGGGAGCGGCTGCGTTGCCAGATTGCCTTGCGGGCGCAAGCGCGGGGCGAGGCGATGGAGCAGATTGCGCGCGATCTTGGCTATGCCAGCCGCTCCGCGCTGCAGGCGATGATGCGGCGGCGGGTGTGATCAGGCACTGTCTGCAGGCGGTGTTGACCTCCGCAATCGCGCTGTTGATCGCATTGTTGATCGTACCGTGGACTGTATAGCGTCAGGTTGCATCGGGCCTTTCTGACCTTTCCGGCGTCATGGCATTTCACAGCCATCCGCCAGGCTGCCAAGGCAATGGACTGGCTGGCAAGCGCATCAATGCATTTCATCGGGACAGCGGTGCTGCGGGCTGACGGTGGTGCCGGCCTCCACGCTGGGCGTCAGGCCGGAGGCAATCCAAGCCAAGTTGCTGACCGCGGTTTCTGATTACGCTTCATCCACGGCAATCCCGTGCGGGCCGTGGCGGATGACGGCCCACTGGCCGTATGTGTCGTCCAGGTCCAGCGGGATGGCGGCAGTGGATTTGCTGGAGCCGCTGCCGATTTCCGCCAGGGTGAACTCGATGCCGCCGGGGATGCCGATCTGCACCCGGTGCGCGCCGCCGCCATGCGGGGCCTGGATCGGGCGGCCGGTGGCGTGCAGCAGGCCTGGGATGTCCACCTTGGCGGTGCGGTTTTCGATGTCCACCTCATAGCCGATCCGCTTGACCAGCGTCTCATGCACGGTGTCGCACATGGCGTGGAACACCCACCAATGGGTGGCCTCGTCATCCGTTTCGCCGCCCAGCAGCACAGTTGAAAGCGCCGCGCGCTGGGCGTCCGAGGCGCGGTCGTCGATAATCGCCTGCAAGGCGCCCTTGCCCTCGAAAATCGGGCCGGGCCAGGCATAAAGAAGGGCGGCGCGGGTGCCGGTCAGGTCGGTTGCGCCGAAATGGCCCTTGTCGATATGGATCACCTCGAAGCCGGTGCAATTGCCGTGCGTGGGCAGATCCTCGAACTGGCAGGGGCAGCCGTAGTTGCAGTTGCAATTGCCGAAGCTGCGGCCCTCGATATACCAATCCACATGTGCCATGGCTGCCCTCCGGTTCTGCTGATGTGAAGATGCAGGCGGAGTATACCATGAAACCGGCATGATTTCAGGGGCGGCAATCCGGAGCGGCGCAGCGGGGTGACACAGCCCTGCGGCATCCGCCCTGGGCCTCTTGCTTTCAGCGGCTCTTGTGGTAGCAGGGCACAAGCAGAATTCGAGGGGCCGTGATGGACGATCTTAAAGCCAAATACCTGGGTCAGATTGCAGAGGCCGCGGACGAGGCCGCGCTGGAGGCAATCCGCCTGGCCGCCGTTGGCAAGAAGGGCGAAGTGGCGCTGAAGATGCGCGAGCTGGGCAAGATGACCCCGGAAGAGCGCCAGACCGCAGGCCCGGCGCTGAATGCGCTGAAGGATGAGATCAACTCGGCCCTGACGGCCAAGAAATCCGGCCTGGAAGATGCCGCCCTGGATGAGCGTCTGCGCACCGAGTGGCTGGACGTCACCCTGCCGTCGCGCCCGGCGCGCCAGGGCAGCCTGCATCCGATCAGCCAGGTTCAGGAAGAGATCACCGCGATTTTTGCGGAACTCGGCTTTTCCGTTGCCGAAGGGCCGCGGATTGACACCGACTGGTACAATTTCGACGCGCTGAACATCCCCGGCCACCACCCGGCGCGGGCCGAGATGGACACGTTTTATATGCACCGCGCGACAGGCGACAACCGCCCGCCGCATGTGCTGCGCACCCATACCAGCCCGGTTCAGATCCGCTCGATGGAGAAGATGGGCGCGCCGCTGCGCATCATCTGTCCGGGCGGCGTCTACCGCGCCGACTACGACCAGACCCACACGCCGATGTTCCACCAGGTCGAGGGCCTTGCGCTGGACGAGAACATCTCGATGGCGAACCTCAAGTGGGTGCTGGAGGAATTCGTCAAATCCTTCTTTGAGGTGGACGACGTCGAGCTGCGCTTCCGCGCCTCGCATTTCCCCTTCACCGAACCCTCGGCGGAGGTCGACATCCGCTGCTCCTGGGATAACGGCCAGCTGAAGATCGGCGAGGGCGACGACTGGATGGAAATCCTCGGCTCCGGCATGGTCCACCCCAAGGTGATCGCGGCCGGCGGCATCGACCCGGAGATCTATCAGGGCTTTGCCTTCGGCATCGGCATCGACCGTCTGGCGATGCTGAAATACGGCATCCCGGATCTGCGCGCCTTCTTTGACAGCGATCTGCGCTGGCTGCGCCACTATGGCTTCCAAAGCCTGGACATGCCGGCGCTGCATGGCGGTTTGAGCAGGTAAACAGGCCAATCAACCGACCTTCCGTCCGGCTGCCAGGCCGGACCGCGCCCGTCCCGCCCCCCACGGGGCGGGCGCTTCGCTTCCCACCCCGCCGGGCCGGGCGCTGCCCTTAATGAATACGTCCAGCGCGGAATCAAGGCCGAAGCCCGCCGCGCTATCGCCTGACCGCCCGCACGGGCAGGCGATTTGGTTCCTCCAGCGCAAGGCTTGAAATTCTACGGATTTAGCCGGCATAAACCGGCACACATCAGTGTCGGATCGCCAGCCCGCGGTCAGGCGATGGCGCGGCTTGCCAGCTGACACAATCCGGGCTTTTCCACCTCACTCCCTGCTATCCTTGCCGCCGGCTGCGCCCGCGCCCTTGAACCTTGCCGCAATCTTTGTCATTGCCTCTGGCAAACTGCATGTCTGCCAAGGGGTCCCCGACCGATGAAATTCACGCTTTCCTGGCTGAAAGACCACCTCGACACCGATGCTTCGGTGGACGAGATCACTGAGGCTCTGACCGATCTGGGTCTTGAGGTCGAAGGCGTCGTCAACCCGGCCGACGCGCTGAAGGATTTCAAGCTTGGCTATGTGACCCATGCCGAAAAGCACCCCGATGCCGACAAGCTGCGGGTCTGCAAGGTCGACACCGACGAGGGCGAATTGCAGATCATCTGCGGCGCGCCCAATGCGCGCGAAGGCATCACCGTGGTGGTCTGCAAGCCGGGCATGTATATTCCGGGGCTGGATATCACCATCGGCGTCGGCAAGATCCGCGGTGTCGAAAGCTTTGGCATGATGGCGTCGGAGCGCGAGCTGGAGCTCAGCGAAGAGCACGACGGCATCATCGAGCTGCCGTCGGGCAATGTGGGCGACAGTTTTGTCGACTGGCTGGCCGAGAATGACCCGGCCAAGGTGGATCCGGTGATCGAGATTGCGATCACCCCGAACCGCCCCGATGCGCTGGGGGTCTACGGCATTGCCCGCGACCTGGCGGCGCGCGGCCTCGGCACTCTGAAAACCCGCGCCTTCGAGGCGGTGCCGGGCGATTTCGCAAGCCCGATCAAGGTTACCATCGACGAAGACACGCTGGACGGCTGCCCATTGTTTGCCGGCCGCCTGATCAAAGGCGTGAAGAACGGCCCCAGCCCGCAATGGCTGCAGGACCGGCTGACGGCGATCGGGCTGCGGCCGATATCGGCGCTGGTGGATGTCACCAACTTCTTCACCTTCGACCAGAACCGCCCGCTGCATGTGTTTGACGCGGCCAAGGTACAGGGCGGCTTGCGCGTCCACCGCGCGGCTGGCGGCGAGACGCTGAAGGCATTGGACGAGAAGGAATACACATTCAGCGCGGGCCAGATGGTGATCTCGGATGCCAATGGCCCTGAAAGCATCGGCGGCATCATGGGCGGCGAAGAAACCGGCTGCACCGGGGACACCGTGGATGTGTTCGTGGAAAGCGCCTTCTGGGACCATGTGCAGATCGCGATGACGGGCCGGGCGCTCAAGATCAACTCCGACGCGCGCTACCGGTTTGAGCGCGGCGTGGATCCGGAATACACCATCGAGGGGCTGCACCGGGCCACCCAGATGATTCTGGATATCTGCGGCGGCGAGCCGTCCGAGGTGGTGATCGCAGGCGATGTGCCGGATCATTCCCGCGCTTACAAGCTGGACTCCGGCCGGGTGCAGTCGCTGGTGGGGATGGAGATCCCGGAAAGCGACCAGCGCCAGACCCTGACCCGCCTGGGCTTCCGCCTGGAGGGCAACCTGGCACATGTGCCCAGCTGGCGCCCGGATGTGCAGGGCGAGGCTGATCTGGTGGAAGAGGTGGCGCGGATTGCGTCGCTGACCAAACTGCAGGGCAAGCCGCTGCCGCGGCTGACTGATGGCATTCCAAAGCCGGTGATGACACCGCAGCAGCGCCGCCAGCAGATGGCGCGCCGCACCTGCGCCAGCCTCGGCTATAACGAGGTCGTGAGTTACAGCTTTATCGACAAATCCTCCGCCGCGCTGTTCGGCGGCGGCGAGGATGCCACCATGCTGGCCAATCCGATCTCCTCCGAGATGTCGCACATGCGCCCGGATCTGCTGCCGGGCTTGTTGCTGGCCGCGGCGCGCAATCAGGCGCGCGGGCTTTTGGATCTGGCGCTGTTCGAGGCGGGCCCCGCCTTCATCGGCGGCGAGCCGGGCGAGCAGGTCACCCAGATTGCGGGCCTTCTGGTGGGCCGCACCGGCCCCAAGGACGTGCATGGCGCCTCGCGCGCGGTGGACCTTTATGATGCCAAGGCGGATGTTGAGGCGGTGCTGGCCGCCATCGGCGCGCCGGCCAAGGTGCAGATCCTGCGCGGCGGCGCCGGCTGGTGGCACCCGGGCCGCCATGGCCGCATCTGCCTGGGCCCGAAAAAGACCCTGGGCGTGTTCGGCGAGCTGCACCCGAAGGTGCTGAAACAGATGGGGATCAAGGGCGCGGCTGTGGCCTTTACCATCTGGCCGGATGAGATTCCGATGCCGCGCAAATCCGGTGCAAGCCGCCCGGCGCTGGACATCAGCGACCTGCAAGCGGTGGAGCGGGATTTTGCCTTTGTTGTCGATGCAGAGGTTGAGGCGCTGACCCTGGTCAATGCCGCCGCCGGGGCCGACAAGGCGCTGATCCAAGATGTCCGCGTCTTTGACCAGTTCATCGGCGGTTCCCTGGGCGAAGGCAAGAAGTCGCTGGCCATCACCGTGCGGCTGCAGCCCAGCGACAAGACGCTGAAGGAAAAGGATATCGAGGCGGTGAGCGAGAAGATCATTGCCAAGGTCACCAAGGCCACCGGCGGTACCCTGAGGGGCTAAGGCTGGACCCAAGACTTTTGAAAAAGTCTTGGCAGAAGTTTTGGGAAAACTATCAGGCAGCGCTCCCGGCGGGGCGCTGCCTTTTCCGTGTCACCTTGCAGCGAAAAACTCCGCCAGCAGATCGAATACCAGCCGGATCCGGCGGCTGGTGTGCAGCTCGCGGTGAGTGGTGAGCCAGACAGGAACGACAATCGGATCCGTGCCGGGCAGCAGGCGCTCGATTCCCGGGGTGACTGCGGCCACGTCATCCATCATCGGGCAGATACCGAACCCCTGTTTCACCAGCTCCCACGAGGCCAGCCCGCTGGTGGACTTGATCCGGAAATTGTCAGGCGTCAGGGCAATGCCCAGCGGTGCCATGAAGGCAATTGAGCGGTCCACATCGGCAAAGCCCACGAAATCATGGTTCGCCAGATCTGCTGGCGACACAGGGCGGCCGCGTCGCGCCAGATAGCTGGCAGCGGCATAGAAATGGGCGCTGGCCTCCTGCACCAGCCGGGCGATCAGCTCGGGCTGATCGGGGCGGACGTGGCGGATGGCGATATCGGCCTCGCGCCGCATCAGGTCGCGGATGTCATTGGCGGCCACCACGTCAATGGTCAGCCGCGGCGCGCACTGGCGCAGCTGGTGCAGCACCGGCGGCAGCACATGGGCTGACATCACATCCGAGGCGGTGATCCGCACCGTGCCGTCGATGGATTGCGCCTGGCCGGTTGCGGCCAGGCACAGACCATCGGCCGCCGCGCCCATCTTGCGGCTGTGGGAGAGCAGCTCATGCCCCGCCTCGGTCAGGGCCAGGGTGCGGCCCAGGCGCTCAAAAAGCAAAACGCCCAGGTCCCCCTCAAGCGCTGCAACCTGGCGTGACACTGTTGGCTGGGTCAGCCCCAGCCGCCGCGCCGCCGCGGAAAGCGAGCCGGCCTCAGCCGTGGCCAGGAAGGCGCGGATATGGTTCCAATCAGGGCTATTCATGCAAATATGCATATCAACCCTGCGGATTTCGGCAATTTATCTGTGGTTTGCGCATGAATAAGGTCTTTCCAACCAAGGAGATCCGCCATGACAGCCGACGCCCGGTTTTGGAATAAAATCGCCCCGAAATACGCCAAGTCAGCAATCCGGGACGAAGACGCCTACCGCTATGCCTTGGAGCGGACCCGTTCCTATCTGAAAGCCGGAGACAGCGTGCTTGAACTCGGCTGCGGCACCGGCTCTACCGCGATTGAACTGGCCCGCAGCGTGTCCAGAATCACCGCAACCGATCTGTCCGAGGCGATGCTGGAGGTCGGCCGCGAGCGGGCGGAGGAGGCCGGCGCCGGCAATGTGGAATTTCAATGCAGCAGTGCCAGCCAGGCGCCGGAGGGCCCGTTTGATGCGGTTCTGGCGCATAACCTGCTGCATCTGCTGCCGGATCTGGAGGCTGTTCTGCACGGTGCGGCGGACCGGCTGGCGCCCGGCGGGCTGTTCATCTCGAAAACCCCCTGTCTGGGAGAGATGCGGGGCAGCTGGAAATACCGGATGTTCCAGGCCGCCATCCCGCTGATGCGGCTGGCGGGCTATGCGCCCGGCTATGTGGGTTTCCTCGACATCGCCACGCTGGAAGCGGCGGTGCAGCGGGCCGGGTTCGACATCATTGAAACCGGCAATTACCCGACGGACACACCGGGCCGCTATTTGGTGGCGCGGCGGCGCTGATCCTTTGCCTTTCGCCCGGCAGCCCTAGGTTACAGGGCGGAGGCCGATATGTTCGAGGACCGGATGACTGCCGGGCTTCAGCTGGCCGGGCAACTGGCTGAACTGCCGATGACGGACCCCGTGGTACTGGCGCTGCCGCGGGGCGGGGTGCCTGTTGCGCTGCCCATTGCGCAGACACTGCAGGCCCCGCTGGACCTGATCCTGATCCGCAAGATCGGCATGCCCTCCAACCCGGAACTGGCAGCCGGTGCCCTGGCCGAGGGCAGCAATCCCATCTTCAACGGCGCGCTGTTGCAGGCCACCGGCATGAAGCCGGAGGATTTTGCCCCCCAGGTCGCCCAGGCGCGGGAGGAAAACGCCGCCCGCCGGTTGCGTTACCTGCAAGGGCATCCGCCAGTGGAGCTGGAAGGGCGCACCGCCGTCGTGGTGGATGACGGCATCGCCACCGGCGCCACATTCATGGCGGCGCATTTCTGGCTCAAGGACCGCAAGCCTGCAAAGGTGATCCTGGCAGTGCCGGTGGCGCCGCCGGAAGCGGTGGACGAATTGCGCCCGCTGGTAGATACTCTGGTCTGCCTGCTGAGCCCCAGCGAGTTCTGGGCGGTCGGCGCGCACTACAGGAATTTTACGCAAACCAGCGACGCAGAGGTCACGGCCGCCCTGGCCGCGGCCCCGCAGGCTGGCGCAGGAAAGGAAAGAACGTGGCATTGAAGGTTTACCTCTCGGGCGAGATCCATACCGATTGGCGCGAGCAGATCATTGAAGGCGCAAAGGGGCTGGAGGTCAGCTTCAGCGCGCCGGTGACCGATCACGGCGCCAGCGATGATTGTGGGGTGGCGGTGCTGGGGGCCGAGGAGAATAAATACTGGCACGACCACAAAGGCGCCATGGTTAACGCGATCCGCACCCGCAAGGGGATCGAGGATGCCGATGTGGTGGTGGTGCGCTTTGGCGACAAATACAAACAGTGGAACGCCGCCTTTGATGCGGGCTATGCCGCGGCGCTGGGCAAGTCGATCATCGTCCTCAGCCCGCCGGAGCACCAGCACGCGCTGAAGGAGGTTCACGCCGCGGCGTTGGCGGTGGCAGAGGAGCCGCGCCAGGTGGTGGAAATCCTGACCTATGTGCAGACCGGGGAGCTGCCTGCATGACGGTTGCGGGGTCCGGCCCGGTTCTGGAAACGGACCGGCTGATTCTGCGCCCGCATGTGGCGCAGGATATCGACGATGTGGCAAGGCTTTGGGCTGATCCTGACGTGGTGCGCTATATTACCGGCACGCCGTCCAGCCGCGAGGACAGCTGGGGGCTGCTGCTGGGCTATATCGGCCATTGGCAGGCGTTGGGCTTTGGCTATTGGGCGGTGACGCTGCGCGATGGCGGGCGGTTCGTGGGCGAGGTTGGCTTTGCCGACTTCAAGCGCGATTTGCAGCCGGGGCTGAACGGGGCGCCAGAGGCCGGCTGGGTGCTGTCGCCAGAGGTGCATGGCCAGGGCATCGCCACCGAGGCGGTGGCACGGATTCATCAATGGGCGGCGGAGGCGACCGATTGGGCGGAGACCGCCTGTATCTTTGACCCGGCCCATACGGTGTCGCAGAAGGTGGCGCGGCGGCTGGGATATGCGGTGCGGGGTGAAGCCCGCTACAAGGATGGCCCGGCGCTGGTGATGGCGCGCAGCATGCCGCGCGCCTAGGCGCGCGGACGCAGGTCGTTTCGTGTGGCGGGGGGAGACCACACCCCCCACCAGGCGCTGGGAGGGGGAGGCTGCAGACACCCCCGC
>NZ_JBVVXU010000034.1:0-787 GCF_055902035.1 Leisingera sp. SA215
GATGGCGCGCAGCATGCCGCGCGCCTAGGCGCGCGGACGCAGGTCGTTTCGTGTGGCGCCGGCAGCCCCCAACACCCGCGGGTATTGGGGGGCTGCCGGCGCAGCCGCTGCCGGGCTTGGGGGGCGGCGCGGAGCAACAGCCCTGGCACCGGCAACGCTTCGTTAAGCCGGGCAGGGTAGTCTATAGCCCTGAAACAGACGTCCAACCTGATATGGTGCCTGCTGAGCAGGGCGCCGGAAATGCACGTATGAAAAATCGTCGAAAGCCAGCCTCTCAGATCACCCCGCTGATTGAGGACGGGGGCTTGTTCAAGCGGGAAGTCCGCGATGTCGCGGTGGAACTGGTGCCGGTGTTCAGCATGAACAACCGCGGCGATCTTGTGGTCAAGGGGATCGTCAGTCCCGGCACCGAGATCGAGGTGGTGTTTGCCGGCCGCCGGAAGCGCCAAGCGGCAGGTCTGGTCGAGCAAATGAAGAGGCTGCGGGTGCAGGGGGTGCGTACCGCGATGAACGGCCATGAGGCGATCAGCTGTCCCCGGAATCTGCGCCTGCCAGTCCAGGTGCGGGGCACCTGGCGGCTGCGTTTCGACCGCGATGCCTCTGGCTGGGAGGTCAAGAGCTATCAGCTGCTGGCCGCGCAATGGGTCTTTGCCGATGCGGAAAGATCCCATGATGAGTGGTGGACAGCGGCCTGTGGGAGATCAGAGTCGGTTTGCTACTAACCACTCTGGAGGGATTTGCCATGACAGCTGAACCAGCTTCGCCACCTGCCGCTATCCGCGTTGAT
>NZ_JBVVXU010000035.1:0-23910 GCF_055902035.1 Leisingera sp. SA215
AGGGGGGCGTGGACGCCTGATTGGACGTACCAAAGGCGGCATGAACACCAAATTGCATGCCATTTGCGACAGCCAGGGGCGCCCGCTGAACCTGTTTGTGACCGCAGGGCAGGTGAGCGATTATATCGGCGCACGGGCGCTGCTCAGCAGCCTCCCAAGCGTCGATTGGTTGCTCGGGGACCGAGGCTATGACGCCGACTGGTTCCGAGAGGCGTTACAAGACAAAGGGATACGCGCCTGCATCCCCGGCCGAAAGCAACGCAAGATCCCGGTCAAATTCGACAAGCGCCGATACAGATGGCGCAACCGGATCGAGATCATGTTCGGCAGGCTTAAGGATTGGCGGCGCGTGGCAACCCGATACGACCGATGCCCCAAGGTCTTCCTCTCAGCCATCGCCCTCGCCGCAACCGTCATTTATTGGCTATGAGATGCCGTAACGGGGCCTGCGTCACGCACCGCCGTTGCCACTTGCCATATCAGCACCGCGCTGTCGCCATTCCCGTAATGAACCTAGATGGAGGATGACGGGATGAAGTTGTTTGTTGGATTGGATGTATCGCTATCGAAGACCTCGGTCTGCGTGATCAGCGAGCACGGCAAGATCATCAAAGAGGCTGAGACTGAAAGCGAACCCGAGGTTCTGACGCGCTGGCTCGACGATCTGGACGGCAGCATCGCGGCAATCGGTCTGGAGGCTGGGCCACTGTCGCAATGGCTGCATCGAGGGCTGACCGAAGCTGGCCTTGGTGCGGTTCTCATGGAAACGCGGCAGGTGAAAGGAGCGCTGAAAGCAATGCCGATCAAGACGGACCGTCGGGATGCCGAAGGGATTGCGCGCCTTCTCCACCTCGGCTGGTTCCGTCCGGTTCACTGTAAGTCGGTATCGGCTCAGGAAGTCCGCGCTGTTCTCGGCGCCCGGAAAGCCATTCAACAGGGCATGCTCGCATTGGAAATGTCGCTGCGTGGACTGCTACGAAACTTCGGTCTGAAGGTCGGTGCGATCTCTCGCGGTAGATTTGAGGCGCGCATTCGGCAATTGGCGGTTGGCAATCCAATGTTGGTAACTGCGACAGCACCTATGCTGCGGGCCAGAGAATCTCTACGACAGGAACTGGCTGGTCTCGAAAAGCGCGTGCGCCAGTATGCCGGAGACGATGCAGTATGCCGTCGTCTCATGACAATGCCGGGGATCGGTGCAGTCGTAGCGCTGACCTTCCGCGCAGCTGTCGATGATCCGGCCCGCTTTCGGTCTTCGAAGAGGGTTGGTCCTTGGGTTGGCTTGACGCCCTCACGCAACCAGTCCGGTGAACGGGATGTGTCAGGCGGCATCACCAAAGCCGGAGACGTCAATCTGAGGCGAGCATTATGCCAGGCAGCAACCGTCATGATGAACCGTGGCCGATCGACATGGCTGAGAACATGGGGAGCTCAGCTCGCGCAGCGGCGCGGTCGTAAAATCGCGATGGTCGCTCTCGCACGCCGCATCGCGGTCATTCTTCATCGTATTTGGGTAGATGGCACAACTTTCCAGTCAGCTGCGGCGCCGAACACTGTCTGACAGGATGATACCCCACCCGTTGCCTGCCTGATTGCAGGCTTTCGAGGTCCCGCAGGGACGTGGTTCCGATGATGCCGTGGTCTGGACTGTCGCTGACTTCCGTCAAGTACGCCTATGAGATGGGCACATCGGAATTACATCGAACCAGCATCATGTTGGCAGCCGCCGCGCTGACCACGAACCGAAGCATGTACCCCAAGGACCTCAGCCGAAAGCCGCGACAGAAGCCAAGACGGGCACCAAGAATATCAAAGAAACCGCTATGGCGGATCAATCGTCTTGCGCAAAACCGCTTGACTGGGACGCCCCCGTTACCGAAGTCCTGACCCTAGTGTTCGCCACCTGACACAAGATTCCCAGCGTCTGCAAGATGTGCCATATTCGGCGCATGAGACGTTCTGACATCTGCCTTTACCTTGGCCCCGCTGACCGCGCCGAACTTCAAGCTTTGATCCGCGACCGCAACACGCCGCGCAAGCTCGCCTGGCGGGCCGAGATCGTGCTGGCGACGGCGGATGGTCAGGGCACCTTCGCGATCATGCGACGGACTGGCATGTCGAAGCCGACGGTCTGGCGCTGGCAGGAGCGGTATCTCGATGAAGGCGTTGCAGGCCTCAAGCGTGACAAGACGCGGCCCTCGCGCGTGCCGCCGCTGCCTATGGAAACAAGGCTGAAAGTGATTGCCAAGACAGTGCAGGAAACCCCGCCCAATGCGACGCACTGGAGCCGCGCGTTGATGGCCGGAGCCATGGGCATCTCGCCGTCGAGCGTCGGCCGCATCTGGGCGGAAGCAGGCTTGAAGCCACATCTTACGAAGGGGTTCAAAGTCTCGAACGACCCGATGTTCGAGGAGAAGGTCACCGATATCGTCGGGCTTTATCTCGATCCGCCAGACCGGGCTGTGGTGCTCTGCGTTGACGAGAAATCCCAGATCCAGGCGCTGGACCGCACCCAGCCCGGGCTGCTGCTAAAGAAGGGCCGCGCGGCCACAATGACCCATGATTATAAGCGCTATGGAACGACCACGCTGTTCGCCGCGCTGGATGTGAAGTCGGGCAAGGTCATCGGCGATTGTATGCCGCGCCATCGTGCGAAAGAGTTCCTGAAATTCCTGCGCCAGATCGACAAGACCGTGCCTGCGCGGCGCGACGTGCATCTGGTTCTCGACAATTACGCCACCCACAAGACGCCCGAGGTGAAGGCCTGGCTGGACAAGCACCCGCGCTTTAAGCTGCATTTCACGCCGACCAGCGCATCCTGGCTGAACCTTGTGGAGCGTTTCTTTGCCGAGATCACATCAAGGCGCATCCGACGCGGCAGCTATTCCAGCGTCGATGATCTGGAGGCCGCGATCTATGACTATCTCGCGCAGCACAACGAGACGCCCAAGCTCTTCAGGTGGACAAAGAGCGCAGAGGATATCCTTGCCCGCGAACGCCGCGCACTCGGCGCGCTGGATGAAATCCGGGGAAACAGGTAGGAAGTGTCAGACTCGGAACACTAGCGCGAGTTCCAGGGGTCATCGTGGGGCGGGCCCGGCTAATTATCCTGACCCACTTTTCGAGCCATTCTGAAAGTTGTTACAACTGTGTATCCTGTGTGCACCCTGCCGCCCGTAATGCAGAAGCCCAATGCCCTAAACTTTTCCTGATTTTCCTTCAGAGTTGTTCGCGTTTCCAAAACAAGGCGCGCTTTTCCGCATTGGATGGCCCAATCAGCGGCTCTGTCCATCATTTGACGCGCAAGCCCTTTACCTTGAGACCCCTCGTCGATGGCAAATCGGCCCAGAAACAACTCATTCTCTAGTTCTTTCATGAACAAGCAACCAATAATTCGGCTGCCTTCTTTGACTATCATGAGATTTTCTTGGGAAGAACGCTTCGCAAGGTCGGCGGCGTTGCAACTGTAGACGGTACTTGGTGGATCAACCTTACCGATCGTATGGGAAAAGGCTCTGCGCAGAAAATCAAGCAGATCGCCCCAATCCACAAATCCCTCAGGATTTATTAAGATCTCCTGCGATGCAGGAGTTAACCGCGCGGCTTTAAAGGTGAGCCTATTAGTGACGGGTTGCTCCCGGCTGGTGGTGGGAATGGTATTCGATTGGAGCAATGCCATACTTCCTTTTGAAGCTTCGCGCAAAGGTAGTGGTGCTGGAATAGCCGCAAGCGGCAGAAATGACCGGCAGAGGGTAGTCAGTCTCGTTGAGCAGTTTGCGTCCGCGCTCCAGCCGCAGGTCACGGTAGTAGCGGCCCGGCGTATGCCCGGTGTGAGTGGTGAACAGCCGCTCCATGTGACGACGCGAGACCGCAGTGCGATGCGCCACCTCCTCAAGGGGCAGCGGATCTTCCAGATTCTCGGCCATGATGCTGACGGCTTTAACCAGACGCGGGCTACGGCTGCCCAATACATAGGAAAGTGAGCTTTGCGGGCGCTCCCGGTCGCTGCGCAGGCCGGAGTGGACGCACATGTCCGAGACCGTGCGGGCAAAGCGCTGACTGTGGTGGCCGGCGATCAGGTGCAGCGACAGATCCAGGGCCGCGGTGCCACCGCTGCAGGTCAGGATCTGACCATCGGCGCAGAACAGCTGGTCCAATGGTTCCAGCTCCGGAAAACGCTCACAAAAACCCAGCCGGTCCTCCCAATGCAGGGTGAAGGTCCGGGATTTCAGCAGGCCTGCCTCGGCCAACAGTCCGGTGCCGCTGGAAATTGCACCGACGGTGCCGCCAAACCGCGCCTTGCGACGTAACCAGTTAACCGCTAGGGCTTGCGTGGAGTGCTGCACAGCAGGGCCAGCCACTATGAGGGAATAGTCGGCCTGCGGCTGAATGGAGAGCGGCCCGTCAACCGCCAGCTCGGTGCCGTTGGAACAGGTTACACTGCCGCCGTCTTTCGACAAGGTGTGCCAAGAATAAATCGGCCGCGAAGCCAGTTGGTTAGCGATCCGTAAAGGTTCGATCGCCGAGCTGAAACTGAGCATGGAGGCGCCGGGCAGAAGGAAAAACGCAAAGGACTTTTGCGGAAGAACCCGGGGGAGAGAGAGGGTGGGCGCCTGCCCGCAGCCTTTGCCAGGTCCGGCGCTTCCAGCTGTGCACGGCCCCAAGGAGCCTCGGGACCGTGCAGAGAGTTTTGGATCAGCCTTCATAGTCGCTGAGGGTGAAGAAGAGCGTGTCGCCGATTTCACACAGGGCCGGGGTGCGCTTGCAGAACACCACACCACCCTTGTTGAAGTGCAGCTCTTCCGGCTTTTCCCACGGCTCCTTCAGATTCCAAATGTAGCCTGCAAGCTGGCCGTCCTCGACTACGTCGCCCAGGTTGACCACCGGCTCAAACATACCGTCCTTGCCTGCAAAGATGTAGTGGTCGCCGGTCTGCATCGCCTTGAGAGACACTTTGTGCTCGGGGTCAGGCAAGTGCTCGTCCTTGGTGAAGACGCCCAGTTCGCGAAGGCAGCGCTTCATGCCGTTGAAGCCGAATTCGCGGATCCAGGGACGGATCTTGCCGGCACCGCCCAGCTCGGTCGAGAGGTAAATTTTGTCCAACGGGAGGATCTCGCCCGACAGGGTTGTCTCATGAACCCGGTCGCCGACGACACCAAGCGGCGCACCGAACAGCTCCAGGAACTTCATCTGCATTGCGTCCTTCTGGGCGTCACCCATCAGGCGGATTTTGACAGACGGGTGGTGGTCTATGGATTTGCCGGCCGAGTGCAGGTCAAAGAACGCATCGCCGCGCGGCACTATTTGATTGGTGATGTACCAGGCGATCATTTCGGTCGGGGAGCCGTACTGGTTGCCTGGGAACATCCGATTCAAGTTTGCTTCGCCGGTCCAGTCCAGCGGCGAGGTGCGGCGGCCGGCATAGAAGGCCGGCGCGTTGGCTGCTGGCAGGAAGATGATCTGGCCTTTGATGTCCTCGGGCTCCAGCTCCTGATAAAGGCCGTTGCATATCGACACGCCTTCGTATTCGTCGCCGTGGTTGGCGCCGATCACCACGGCCACCGGGCCGTCGCCGTTCTTGATCGACATGATCGGCATCGGCAGCCAACCATAGGCAGAGCGGTCCGAGGAGAACTGGATGCGCACGTAGCCGTGCTGCTTGCCTTCAGCGTCTAGATTGATCTCGCAGCTGGGGGCGAGAGAAACTTTGGGGCAGGGCATGAGAGTATTCCTTTTGCTTTATGCTGCTTGTGCTTGGGACTGGAGTTTACGCCACGCGGCACCGAGCTTGGCGATGCCGTCTTTAATTTCGTCCACCGTGATGAAGCTGTAGGCCATGCGGATACAGTTTCCGGGATCGTCATCGGGAAAGCTGAGACGGCCGGAGGACACTTCGACTCCCTCTTTGATGCCCAGTTCCACCAGCCGCTCGGCATCGGTACCTTCGGGCAGGCTGGCCCACAGGAAATAGCCGCCATGCGGGGCGCGGATTTTGGCTTCAGGAATGTGTTCGGCGAAGGCCTCGATCATTGCATCGCGGTGGATGCGCATCTGGCGGATCATTTCGTCGATGTGATGCGCCATCTTGTTCGACTGCATCAGTTGAACGACAATCCGTTGCGCAAAGGCGTTGGAGCCGCCATCTGCTTTCTGCATCGCCATGCGTCGGATCACGTCGGCGTCGCCGATGGCCCAGCCGACGCGCAGGCCGGGAGCGAGGATCTTGGACACGGTGCCGAGGCTAATGACATGGCCGGTTGTGTCCATCGACTTGATTGACGGGATTACCTCGCCTTCGAACCGGATGCGGCGGTAAGGGTCGTCTTCGCAGATAACGAAATTGTAGCGCTTCGCCAGCTCCAGCATCTTCTTGCGCCGCGCGTGCGAAGTTGTGATGCCGGTCGGGTTGTGGAAATCTGGCACGTCGAACAGCAGCTTGGGCATCTGTTCGGCGTTGTTTTCCATCCGTCGGAGTTTTACCTCCAACTCGTCGGTGCAGAAGCCTTCCTCATCCTGACCGATGTCCAGGAAGCGCACGTTATGGGTGCGCATGATGTGGATGGCGGTCATATAAGTCGGGCGGGTGACGATCACGGTGTCGCCAGCTTCGCAGAAGGTCCGAAGGGCCAAGTCAAAGGCGCTTTTGGAGCCGTAGGTAACCAGCACGTTTTTACGGGAGGCCTTGATTCCGTCCTCGGCTACGAAGTTGCAGATCTCGTCACGCAGATCGTCCAATCCCATCAGCGGAGCGTACTGCATGGCCTCTTCGCGCAGTGGGCCGACGGCCTCAGTTGCCTCGCGAACCACGTCGGGCAGGCAGGGCGGGTAGGCGGCGCCAGAGTTCAGGGCAATTGTGCCCGGGGCGTGGTCGAACACCGATTTGCCAAGAATGGCAGAGCGGCGGGCAAATCTGAAATCGGTCATTATCTTTCCATTCAGTTTCAGGATGCGGCGGCCATGCGGGCGGCGACAAAATCTTCAATCGCAGCCCCCACGGATTTGAAAACGGTGATCTGGCTGTCTGAGCGGCGCGGCTTCGCCTCGCCTCGGCAGAGCTCGGCCATGTCGCCAACGATATCGGCGCGGCTGATAGCGCCTTCGGCCAGCGGCTGGGTGATATCCCCGGCCTCGGCTATGGCGCCGTCATAGGTATCGACGATGATGCCGCCTGTAGCGCGTTTGAGCGCCTCACTGTCAGCCTCGCGCATATCTGTTGTGAAGCCGCCGACCAGATCCAGGTGCGTGCCGTCCTTCAGCAACGCGCCTTTGATCAGCGGCTCATTTGCAAGGGTGGCGGCGGCGACCACATCTGCTTCGGCCAATGCAGCGTCAAGATCGGTGGCAACAGTAACCGCCTCGTCAAAATGACTGGCCAGCGATTGGGCTTGTTCGGAACGGCGGGCCCAGATCTTGACTGTTTCATAGTCGCGCACAGCGCGGTGGGCGGAAATCAGATTGCCAGCAATGGTGCCGGCGCCCACAATCAGTAGAGATCTTGCGTTCTTGCGCGCCATCAGATCGGCTGCGAGGGCAGAAGTGGCGGCGGTGCGCCGGGCGGTCAGTTCACCGCCTTCCATTACGGCCTCGGCCTGACCTGTCACGGCGTCGAATACCATCACGCTGGCATTCACCGCGGGAAGATTCCGGGCCGAGTTGCCGGGTGCGATGAACAGGATTTTCACTGCCAGCTTGCCGCCCCTCTCCCAGGCCGGCATCGCTAGGAATGTGGCGTCCGGCTCTCCGGGAACTGGCACAGTGTGCGCGGTACGCAAGGGTTGCGAGACGCCTTTAGCAAAAGCTTGCTTGAGCTCAGCAATCAGTGTCGGCCAGGGCAGTGCGGCCTTCATGTCGCTGTCTGAAAAAAGTTTCAACTGGCTATCTCCCGCTGCTGACTTCAGCAACAATATATTATCTAGTATTAAAGAGAGTCAAGCGTCGTGACGAACTGGGGAAGGATCCCGGTTTAGCCCTGTGCAGCAAGGCCGGACAGCGGGCATTCGCGGCTCCGAGTGGGATGCCCTTTTAGAATCAGCGATGCCATTCTGCAGAAAAATCGCACGATTCTTGTGGGTGGCGTCGGAAATGAGCTCTGGCCCGCCCCGCTCAAAAATTAACGGAACAGCCCTGTTTTGTTGGGAAATCGCTTCTGCACAGGCATCATTCCCACCCGGTTTGTAGAAATTTCTTGCTCAAGACAATATATTATCTAGTATGATACTACGCAAATACAACTCGTGTAAGGTACGACATGACAGCTCCATATGCAGATTTCACCAAAGAAGAGTTCGAAGCGCGCTACGCCAAAACCCGTGCTCTGATGGCCGAGAAGAACCTCGACGCCATGCTGATCACCGAACGTCTGAACTATCAATATTACACCGGCCACCGCTCCGAGCAGTGCGCCGTAGACAAGATCCGCTCCTACATGTTCATCCTGCCCAAGGATGGCGACCCGACTCTGATCACCATGCCGTTCGAAGTGGCGCAGGTGGAGCAGACCTCCTTCATCACCGACATCCGCACAACCGGCGGACTGATGGGCCATCCGGAGTTTATCATTGGGGTGCTGAAGGATCTGGGCCTTTCCAAAGCCCGCATCGGCGCCGAACTGGGCCGCGAGCAGTATCTAGGCATTTCCTACCTGGGCCTGCAGGAAGTGATGAAGGGCCTGCCCGAGGCGCAGTTCATCGACGCTGCTGATATCATCCTGAAGGTGCGCAACGTGAAATCGCCGAAGGAGATCGAATACCTCCGCCGCGCCTCGATCATCTCGGCCGAAGCGCAGAAGAAGACTTTCCAGGAGGTGCGCGCGGGTATGACCGAAAACGAGGTCGCCCAGATCCTGCGCCAGAACCTGATTGCCAACGGCGCCGAGAAGATCTCGCTTCTGTGCGTGCTGTCGGGTGCGAATGAAAAAGGCATTGTGCTGCTGCCCACCGACCGGGTTATCCAGAAAGGCGAGACCCTCGGGTTCGACGTGGGTGTCAGCTACAGGGGCTATTGGTCGGACCTGGCCCGGACTGCCTCGATCGGCAAGCCGTCGGATGCGCTTAGCGAATTCTACACCTGGGCCATGCAGCTGCGCCATGACTGCAACATGCAGCTGACCGCGGGCAACACCCCGGCGCATGTGATCGAAGTGGTCGACAAATACCTTTCCGAACGGGGCCTCAAGACAATGGGCGTTGGCCGGGTCGGCCACGGCGTCGGCATCGAGACCACCGAATACCCGTCGCTGGCGGCGTTTGAGGACATCACCTTTGAGGTTGGCAATGTCTTTGCCTGCAACCCGAACTTCTCAAATGAGCTGGGCTTCATCAACGCCGAGGACAATTGGGCGGTGACGACCGGTGAGCCGGACCTGCTGTCGGCCCCTGTCGCCGAATGGGAGATCCCGGTGATCGAAGCTTGAGGGTGAACTTCAATGGATTGGTGCCACGGCAGACCTGTGGCACCGCAACCAAAGAGATCTGGCAGCAGCGGAAGTGAATCACGGATGCAGTATGCCGCTAATCAAAACCAAGTATGATCTCAATATAAGATAGGGAGAAAAATCATGGCACTCAACAAGCTCCGCAGAACTATGCTGAAAGGCGCCATGGCGGCCGCCGTAGCAGTGGTGCCTGCGGTCGCAGCCCACGCTGAAAACCTAATGGATCGCGCCATGGGCGACGGACTGCGTGTGGCCTTCTACAACTTCAAGCCATATGCCTACAAGGATGACAGTGGCAAACTCACCGGTACTGATGTCGAGACGCTGAGAATCGTTTTGGACCGGATGGGAGCAAAAATAGCATCAACCGGGAGCGTAGACTGGGGCGCGCTGATCCCAGGTGTCAAGGCTGAACGCTTTGATGTGGTCGCCGCTGGAATGTTCGTAACGCCCAAGCGTTGTGCAGCAGTGCGATTTTCAGAACCAACTTTTGGCATCTTGCAAGGGATGGTCGTCTTAAAAGGCAATCCCGAGGGTATCACTAACTATGAAACAATTGCCCAGAAAGGTCTCGCGGTTGGAGTAGTTTCCGGTTCAGCTCAGACGGGTTATGCCAAGGATGCCGGCGTGGAGGACAGCAAGATTATGACGCTTCCAGATAATCCGACTGGGGTTGCCGCATTGAAGGCCGGCCGAATATCAGCTTGGGCAGTTTCCAGTCCGGGAGTACGGGAAATTATCGAAAAGACTTCGGCTGACGGCCTTGAACCCACCGCCCCGTTTTCGAAAGTTGCTGGCAAGGTTGCAGTATCGCATGGTGCTTTCGCCTTCCGACCAGAGGACTCTGATTTTGTTGAAGCGTTCAATGTGGAGTTGAAGGAGTTCATCGGGTCTCCAGAGCACCTTGAGTTGTTGCAGCAGCATGGCATGACGGAAGATGAATTGCCGATCAGTACTACTGCGGAACTCTGCAGCAAGTAAAACAAAGGCGGCGCCGACAGGAAAGTTGGTGCCGCAATTAGGATGGAGAGGGCCAGATGGTACCAAGAATTGCCATTGCCATAGGCTTGGCTGCCTTTCTGGCGGGTTTGGCTACGGCAACTTTCGCTGAGCTGAGGGTGTTCTTGCCCGCTATATTAAAAGGGGCGGTAATCACCGTTCAGATCTCAGTGCTGTCCTGGATCGTCTTTATAGCGATGTCGCTGATTGCAGGGATAGCACGCGCAAAAGCCGCAGGGCCTGTGCGTTGGCTGGCGATCGGCTATATTGAGATCTTTCGCGGCACGTCACTGCTGGTAATCTTGTTCTGGCTTTTCTTCGTGCTGCCAGAATTCGGTGTCACCATGTCACCTGTTCTGGCGGGCGTGCTGGGCATTGGGCTAAACTTTGGTGCTTACGGCGCCGAAATTGCACGCGGCGCTATTGGTGCGGTTCCGAAGGGGCAAACGGAAGCCACTATTGCCTTGAACATTACATCTTGGAACCGGGTGGTACGGATTGTCCTCCCGCAAGCCATTGCAATTATGATTCCAGGCATGGTCAACCTGACCATTGAGCTGATCAAGGCAACCGCGCTGGTCTCAGCCGTGACGCTGGTCGATATTACCTATGCCAGCGTCCAGCAGAACCAGCTGCATTTCCGCACTGTGGAAATCTTTGCGGTTACGCTCATGCTTTATTATTGTTTTGCCCAGTTCGTGCGCTTCGGTGGTGACGCTCTGGAAGAACGTTTCTCACGCCACCTAAGCAAGAGGGTCTGAGCCATGGACTGGAATTGGGATTTCACATTCGACGTGGTGCTACCCAAGATGTGGGAAGCGGCTGGAGTCACAGTCTGGGCAACGATTGCGAGCTTTTCCCTGGCGTTGATCGGCGGACTTGTTCTGATGCTTTTGAAAACGAACCGCTCGCCTTGGATAAGTAAACCTGCGACGGAAATTATCGAGTTCATCCGGGCAACCCCTCTGTTGGTGCAGATTTTCTTTCTGTTCTTCCTGCTGCCAGACTTCGGCATCACTCTACCACCGCTAACCACTGGTATTCTGGCTATTGCTATCTACAATTCAGCCCTCTGCGCCGAAGTCTATCGAGCTGGTTTCCAAGCAGTTCCACGCGGACAGTGGGAGGCCAGCATTGCGCTTAATCTCTCGACCTACCGCACTTACCGGGATGTGATCATTCCGCAGTCTTTGCCGCCGATCGTACCTGCATTGGGCAATTACCTGGTGGCAATTTTCAAGGAAACACCGCTGCTGTCATTTGTGGCAGTGGCAGAAATTATGCAAATTTCCAAGCTGATCGGAGCGGAGTACTACCGCTTTACCGAAGCTGTCACCATTGCCGGGATCTTTTTCCTGGTGATGAGTTTCATCGCAGCATATCTGATCCGCCTGGTTGAGAACTATGTCAAGAGGAGCATCCTGCATTGACCCATCCCATGATTCAATTCGACAAAGTGCTCAAAGCCTACGGCAAGCTGCAAGTGCTGAAAGATCTCGATTTTAGCGTTGATAAAGGGGAGGTGGTTTCGATCATCGGCCCGTCCGGTTCCGGCAAGACAACGGTGCTGCGAGTGCTGATGACGCTTGAGGGCATCCAGGACGGAACCATGTATGTGGATGGCGAACCACTGAACCGAATGGAGAAAAACGGCGCGCTGGTCGATGCCAGCAAGGCGCATGTGCGCCGAATCCGCTCGAAGCTCGGTATGGTGTTTCAGAATTTTAACCTCTTTCCGCATATGACAGCGCTGGAAAACTGTATCGAAGCGCCGGTTTACACTCTGGGCCAGTCTAAGACGGAGGCGAAGGCAGAGGCGATGCGTCTGTTGACAATGGTGGGACTGGCAGACAAGGTCGGTCACTATCCCAGCCAGCTTTCTGGTGGTCAGCAACAGCGTGTTGCAATCGCTCGGGCGCTGGCCATGCACCCCGAAATCCTGCTTTTTGATGAACCAACCTCGGCGCTTGATCCGGAAATGGTAGGGGAAGTCTTGGAGGTAATCCGAGATCTGGCCAAGTCCGGCCGCTACACCATTCTTCTGGTCACTCATCAGATGGGGTTTGCAAGGGAAGTTTCAGACCGCGTGTGCTTCTTTGATGGCGGCCGCATGGTCGAGCAGGGTGTACCGAACCAACTGTTTGACAATCCGCAGAACGCACGCCTGCAACAGTTCTTATCCAAAGTGCTTGAGGCCGGATGAACATGGCAATGGCGGTGCGAAATCCCCTGCCGGACGATGTATGGCCGGATGCGGTGGCACTGCGCCAGGCGCTGGCGCAAGGATCGGTTACCGCGCGTGGCGCACTGGAGGCTTGTTTCTCGGCCATCGACCGGCGCAATGGCCTGGTGAGGGCGGTGATCTATCAAGACCGGAGTGGTGCCCAGGCGGCTGCCGAGGCCTGCGATGCAGCATCTGAGCCCATCGGGCCGCTTCATGGGGTGCCGGTTACCGTGAAAGAGTGCTTTGATTGGCAAGGTCATCCGACCACTTGGGGTGACCCGGCACGGGAAGGTGAGCTTGCAAAAGAGGATTCCGCGGTTGTGGCGACGCTGAAGCAAGCAGGAGCCATCATTCTGGGCAAGACCAATATCCCGCCCTATTTATCCGATTGGGAAACAGCTAACCCCTTGTTTGGTGCCACGCGCCACCCCTTTGATCCGGAGCGTAGTGCGGGCGGCTCGTCCGGCGGTTCTGCGGCGGCTGTGGCTGCTGGAATGTCCTATATAGACATCGGCAGCGACCAGGGCGGATCAATCCGTCTTCCGGCGCACAACTGTGGTATTCATGGACTGAAGCCAAGTTGGGGGCGAATTTCCTTACGCGGCCACAGTCCGCTCTCAGAGTTGCGTGAACCGGATATCGGCGCCGCGGGCCCGCTCGCGCGATCGGCCAGGGATGTTGCGCTAGCCTATTCTGTACTGAGCGGAGATGCGGAAGGCGAGCTGTTCGATACCAGCTCACTACGCATTGCAGTGCTTCCTGATTTGGTCGGTTGCCCTATAGACGACGTCTATCGAGCGGCCATTAAACAGTTTGCCAAGCGTTTGCGGGCTGCTGGTATCGATGTGACAGATACTGGACCGAAGATTGATTTCACCCGTGCAACCGAGCTTATGAATCTGCTGGTACGGGCGGAAACGTCTCGCAACGCTGAGCTGGTTGAAGAGTTCCGGGACCGGCAAAGGGGAGGCGTCCCGCAAGGGACCTATGCGGCGCTGAATGCCCGTGGCAACAGTCTCAGTCACCGCGATTGGCTGGTACTGCATGAGGAGCGACTACAGCTACGCCGAAAGCTGGAGGGTTTCTTTACGGAGTATGATTTGCTGCTATGTCCCGCGGCAGCCGGGCCGGCTGCTCCATTACGGCCGGATTGCGATGTCACCGTCCGCACGGTTCCGGTAAATGGCCGTGAGGAAGCTATCCTCGAACAGCATATGCTGCATATGCTGGGCAGCCTGTGCTATCTGCCTGCGCATGTGATGCCAATAAAAATGCTGCCTTCCGGATTGCCGGTCGGTATTCAACTAATTGGCGCTTTCGGCCGGGATCGGATGGTTTTGGCTGCGGCAGAGGCTCTGTGCGGTCTCGAAATTGATACATAGGTGGGGTGGATCATGAAACAATTTCTAAATTATGGTGATGGCCCTAAAGCTATCTATGAAGTTCTGAAGCAGCGGATCATTGCAGGCGAATTGAAGGCGGGTGAAGAGCTGAAGATCATGCCGCTGGCGAAAGAAATGGGAATCTCCATCGTACCATTGCGCGAGGCGATCCGGATGCTGGCCGCCGAAAGCCTGGTTGAGTTACGTCCCCGCCGTAGCCCGATCATCGCGCGAATGAACGAACTTGAGTTGATCGAGATGAACCAGATCCGCGGTGCGTTGGAGCCGATTGTGTTAGCGGATGCAGTACCACGCCACGCTAATGACACTATAACGGCATGTGCAGCACTGCTTGAGCAGGATGAACGCTCGACCGACTTGTGGGAGAAAGTGGAGCTGAACCGGCGGTTTCACCTCGCGTTGCTGGAGCCGTCGCCCATGAAGCGTTCGCTTGCCATTATCAAAGACCAGTATGATGGAATTGCCCGGATCACTCAGTTTCGAGTGGTTGACCGTAGCCAGATGATTGGAAAACACAATTTCGAGCATGAGGCCATTCTGGATGCCGTTCGTTTGGCCAACGTCGAAAAGGCAGTGGTCCTGATGTCCCGACACATTGACCAGTCCACAGTTCGTGCGAAACGAGAGCTTAGTCAATTCACGGAAGCGGATCCGCAGTCAGGGCCGTCTACGCCTGCCACAGCGGCCAAGAGCTGAAAAGGCTAAAATAGGGAAGACAACTGATGAATACCTGCGATTATGTGGTGGTTGGATCCGGCAGTGCCGGGGCCATCATTGCTGCACGGCTTGCAGAAGACCCTTCTGTTTCCGTACTGCTGTTGGAGGCAGGGAAGAGGGATAGCAGCCCCTTGTTCCATATTCCGGCGGCTATGCGATACGCCTATAATGCTCAAAAGTACAACTGGAATTATGAAACAGAACCAGAGCCCTACCTGAATAACCGGGTGCTGGTTCAGCCGCGGGGCAAGGTGTTGGGAGGGTCCAGTTCAATCAATGGCCAGCTCTACCTGCGCGGACATCCGATGGACTACGAAGGCTGGGCTGAAGCGGGCGCCAAGGGCTGGTCATATGCTGATGTGCTGCCCTATTTTAAACGGCTGGAAACTCGTGTGGACGGCGCCAGTGACTACCGTGGCAGCGAGGGCCGGATCCGCGCCTCTACCATGGGTGCTGACAACCCGCTAACCCAGGCCTTCCTGCGGGCTGCCAGCGAGGCCGGCTACCTGCGCACCGATGATGTGAATGGCGGCCAGCAAGATGGCTTTGGGCTGCTGCCAAAGAACGTCGCTGACGGCCGCCGCTCCTCGACTGCGCAATGTTACCTGCGCAATCCTCCAGCGAACCTGGTCATTAACACGGATTGCCATGTGCGCAGTATCATTTTGTCAGGGCGCAGGGCCACCGGTGTCCGGATGGTGAAGTCCGGGCAGGAAGTCATGATCAAGGCGAAGCGCGAGGTGATCCTGTCGGCGGGGGCCTTCAATAGCCCGATGATCCTGATGCATTCCGGTATCGGGCCCGCCGCGCAACTTCGTGAACACGGCATCGAAGTGGTTCATGATCTGCCTGGGGTTGGTGAAAACCTAATGGATCACCCGCTGACCTCGCTGCAGGTGTCCTGCACCCAGCCAGTGACGCTCTACCAACACCTGAACTTGCTCTCGCAGGCCAAAGGTGTCGTGGACTGGCTGCTGACCCGAAAGGGGCTGCTGGCCAACAATCATTTCGATGCTGTGGGTTTCATCCGGACCAAGGCCGGGGTGCGTTTTCCCAACCTGCAGATTGCCTTGTTCCAGATCGCTGTTGCCGAAGGCTCGGCAGACTTCATAAAACAGCACGCCTTCCAGCTGCAATTCTCCAACCAGCGCCCGCAAAGCCGCGGCTATGTACGGCTAGCCTCAAACGATCCGTTTGCACCGCCGCGTATCCGCTATAATCTGCTGGAACACCCCGAGGATGTGGAGGAGCTGAAAGCAGGCTTCCGGCTCAGCCGACAACTTCTGCAGCAACCATCCCTGGCGGCCTTTTCCGGCGAGGAAATTTTCCCCGGCGCACAGGTGCAAAGCGATGCTGAACTGGAGAAATGGCTCCGGGAAACCTGCCATTCCTCGTACCATCCCAGCGGTACTTGCAAGATGGGTACCGATCCAATGGCCGTAGTGGATCCGGAATGCAGGGTTTATGGTATCGAAGGGTTGCGGGTGGCAGATGCCTCCATAATGCCCATCATTCCTTCAGCCAACCTCAACTGTCCGGCCATGATGATTGGCGAGAAAGCAGCAGATATGATTGCAGACAAAGACCCGCTGCCGCCGTCAAACCTGCCCTATTACAGAGATCCGAACTGGGAGAGCTCCCAACGGTAGGCAAGAAAGAGGGCGCCCCTGGGTGGGCCCTTTCCAGTTGGGGAGTTTCCAGCGCTAATGCGCAAACGCCGTAAGCCGGGGGAAGAGATACTCCTGTAGTGCGGCCTCACCGCCGAAGCAGCCAGGGCCGCAGAGGTGGCCCCGGTTTTTCGACCAGTTTCCCGCCGGGTTAAGCGACAGCATGGGTTTCATGTCAGGCGGCGGCTTTCAGAGTCTGGGGTGGCGTATCATAGGCCTTGGTCGGAGTCAGCAGCCCGTGCGATGAGTGCGGGCGTTTTTCATTGTGACGTGCCCCCCGCTGGTCCCTCGGTCATAAGGAGAGTCTGCGGGTTTTATTTTGGTAGTCGTCGGTTTCGGGCTTGGCAAGCGCGGCGGGCGCGGAGCCCTCAAATAGCTCAAGCGGGCGTTGATGATGTGACCGCCCCCCGACGGCATCAATGTGCCAAGGTGGGTCTGCAACGATCCACAAAGGAGAGCGGTCATGTCAGAGATTATCACGGTCGGGCTCGATCTGGCGAAGAATGTGTTTCAGGCCCACGGGGCAGATAGAGCGGGGCAGGCATTGTCAGGTTGTTGAAGCTTACATGCCCGGTTACTCTCCGGCCATGCTGAATATTGAAGATTTGTCCCGGATCAAAGGCTTCCGGTTTCCGCGGAGCGTCATTGGCTACACTGTATGGGCCTACCATCGGTTCGCCCTGAGCCTGCGTGACGTCGAGGACCTTTTGGCGGAACGCGGTGTCACAGTTTCGTACGAGACGATCCGTGACTGGGTGAACCGGTTCGGCTCCAGTTTGCCGCCAAAGTACGCCGAGACCGTCCGGCGCCGGCCGGCAAATGGCATCTCGATGAAGTCGTGATCCGTATCAAGGGTCGAACGCACTGGCTTTGGCGCGCCGTTGATGCCAATGGCGATGTGCTCGATATCCTGGTTCAATCGCGCCGCAATAAGGCCGCCGCCCAGCGTTTTCTGCGCAAACTCATGAAACGGTGGGGCCAGCCTCGTGTCCTCGTGACGGATAAGCTGCGATCCTACGGCGCGGCCAAGGCGGAGATCGCACCCGGAATCGAACACCGCCAGCACAAAGGGCTGAACAACCGGAGCGAAGCGTCCCATCGGCACACTCGACGGCGCGAAAAAATCATGGGGCGTTTCAAGTCCCTCCGCCAGGCACAGCGATTTCTATCCGTGCACGATCAGACCGCCAGCTTGTTTCGCCCCAAACGCCATCGCCTGATTGCCGGAGATCACCAAAAGGTTCGGTTGCGACTCAACAACCTGACAATGCCAATGCGATTCTTCTTCTTGCAGGTATAAGTTCAAGCGGCAAATAGCGGGACTGAGCTATGGCTGAATCTGGTGTTTGGGCGGTTTGAAAGCTGGCGGTGGGTAGTGCCCCATCCCGTTATCTAATCGCCATGGTCAAGAGCTGATATCTCTACGGTTCATCCTGCGTGCCGGGCTCTTTGGTTCTCTCCGCGGTCATCGCATGGGGCGCCGCATGTTTGCATTCAGGGTTGGGTGGATCGAAGTGGTGTACGCGGTCTTTGCCGCAGTTGTGGGGGCGATCTCACCCTCGCTGCGCGTCCCGGCTGGACGCATTCCGTTTCGCTGAGGATCAGCGGGGTTTCAGGTCTTCCTCATGCCATGGCCTCCTCCCGGAACGGCGTGTTCGTGCGCCACATGGCGTGCAGCGTGACGGCCAGCTTTCTCGCCAGTGCGACCTTCGCCTTTCTTGGGCCTGTCCGTTCGGCAATCGCTTTGGCCCAGCTGCGCAGGCCCGTGTCGCCAAGATTCCGACAGAAGATCGCGTTGGCTGCCTCGTAGAGGCATTTCCTCGTGAACCTGTCCCCGCGCCTGGAGACCCGGCCGTTGCGGCTGATCTCGCCGGATTCGTAACGCCTCGGGGTCAGCCCGAGATAGGCACCCGCGCTGGACGAGCGCCGGAAGCGAGATGCGTCATCAAAGGCCGAGACAACCGCCATGGCCGTGATCGGCCCAACTCCGGGCGCTGTCATCAGAAGTCGGGCAGTAGCATGCCGCCTGGCAATTGCCCGGATCCGACTGTCGAGAGCTGCGATGTGGGAAAGGATGTCGCGTCTGGCCTGCATCAGAGCTTCGAAGATCGGGACGAGTTCCGGGGAGACCGCCAGCTCGCCTCGGATGATTTCCTCGGCCCGGCGCTTGAACCCGCCAACCCGCTTGCCGAACATCACGCCGAAGGTCTTCAGCAGCCCCCTGATCTCGTTCTCCAGCTTGACGCGCATACCGACAAGCGCCTCACGCGCCGTCAACATCGCCCGGTTGACGTAAGCTTCGTGGCTCTTGATCTGCACGGCCTTGAACCAGCCAGTTCGCACGATCTGGGCGAGGCCGCGGGCATCATGGCGGTCTGTCTTGTTCGGGAACAGCTCGAGTTGAGTCGTCGAGACCTCTGCATGAGGGGCAGATTTTTTGCACGATGCAGTGATTTGACCATCCTGTCTGGCCCGCTGGCGTTTCAGCGGGCGCGAGGAGGGTGTCTTTGGGTTTATGCGATCGCCGGAGTTTGTTGGTTGCCCTGCCACCGGGAGGACCCCGACGGCAACGGGAGGCCGGAATGATGAGCGACAACCATCTTGGCCGCTGCCAAGGAGGTTGACGCCCTACACCGGAAGCAGAGACTGCGTAAAAGCGCTCCGAAAAAAGCGAGAAAATATGGCCTCTGGTAAATGCTCTTATAGCGAGTTTTGAAGATGCCGATCCGCCCTGGACAGAAATGGTGAGGGCGAAATGCTCAACCCCCTGACTTTATTGGATTCAGATCCTTTTATTGCCGTTTTGACCGGGGTCAGATTGGCAGGTTTCGCAGAACTTCCGAATGCTCTAAGGAAAGAAAACCAGAATTTCAAACCTGACAACTGCCGCTAAAACTGTACTGCCAATGGGAACACAAAGCCGTATTTCGGGTCACTCCGGCTGCGCCCTGGAGACAACCTCTCGCCCAAGTGCCGGGATCAGCAGGGCAGGGCCGCGCCCAGCCGCATCTCCACGGTTTCACTATTCCCGGTCCTAACTCTGGTCTCCGTGTTTCGGAGACCAGAACTTTCTGCCGCGGGGAATTGCATGTGCATCCGGCTAAATTGACAGGACACGAGCGCGTGCAACCCGCCAACGGCTGCTGAAGCCCACCGCAATATCCTCCCGGAAAAGAGGAACCCACGAGCATGAATTTCAAGCACTTTATCTCCGCCATCTTCGCTGCAACGGCGCTTTCCGGCTGCCTGAATGACGGCTCCGTGCCGGACAAGCACGCAATTACCTTCGATAAACCTGTTCCGGCGGGCGGACCGTCCAAGTCCCAGGGTTTGGCGGCCCTGCGCCAATGGCTGATTGCCAATGTTCCTGAAGGCGATACCGCCAAGAATGTGAGCGTCGGGCCGGTCCGCTATGCGGCCGTCCTGTGGCCGTTCCCGGAAAAGGATTTCTTCGTCTGCGCCCGGTTCACCGCCAAGAACCGTTTTGGGACATACGAGCCGCCGCAAAACGTCCTGATGACCATGCGCGTCTATGACCCCGCAAAGGGCTGGGAACCCGCGCTGGTCAAAGGCGTGGAGCATGATGCGTACCGGCAGTATTGCACCGGCCAGCCGCATGCCTGAGCTGGAAAACCTCATGCGTCACGCGAAGCCGCCATAGAGGTGCAGCGGGTCACAGTTAGGTCAGTAATACTGACTTATTTAACATAAGTATGATTATAGCGCAGATCGCTCACAGCGCGGCCCGGTGGTACATCCGGGCCGCGGCACCCCGGCTTTTGCCGAATGAATTCAGGAACTTCGAGGTGCCGCAGTGTCCTGAGTCTTGGGATCACTCTTGCGGCTAAGGAACGAGGGACTACGCCCATGCGCAATAAAGGACATACCCAGCTTGTCAGAGGCGGTCAGACAACACAACACTGGACCCGTATGGCCACCCAGGTGCTCAAGTACAGCATCTCGATGGCCGCTGCGGCTTTCTCCATCAGCTTTCTGATCCTGGTCACAAAGAATTACGAGCTGAAAAAGGTACGGCTCACCGGCATCTACTGGATTGCAGAGTTCAACGTCGAACAGCGCGGCACTGAACAGCGGGAACTGCACTACTTGGACCTCGACGGGCAGCGCATGACGCGTACTGCAGGCCAGATCTATGCAGACCCCGGCCTGCGCGCGATCTATGACCTCTACGCAGCCAATGCCTGGCGTTTCCTCTATATCTCGCTGCTGCCCGCCGCTGCGGCCTTCATCATCGTTTTTGCCGTCTTTGCGCTGGTGGGCCGCTCCCTGAAAGAGGAAGAGCACATCCGGGGCGCCCGGCTGGTCACCGCCAAGGAGCTGAAAGCCTGGTCAAAGCGGAAGTGGCGCGAATACGAAAAGCGCTTTGGCAGGGGCTCCAAGACTGGCCCCCGCTACACGCTGGCCGGGATCGAGTTTCCCCCCAATGCGGTGGAAGCGCAGATCGGCATCACCGGCACCGTCGGCGTTGGCAAGACCAATGCCATGCACGAGTTGCTGAACACCATCCGCGCGGCTGACGGCCGCGCCATCATCTATGACCGAATGGGCGGCCTGCTGCGCGACCATTACGACCCGGAAAAAGACATCATCCTCAACCCCTTCGATGAGCGCTCCGTGGGCTGGTCGCCGTTCAACGAGGTGGTGTCACCGGAAGGCTTTGCGCAGATCGCCGAGGTGATGATCCCGGATCAGCAAGGTTCCTTGGACAGTTTCTGGACCCAATCCGCCCGGCTTGTCTTCCTGTACGCCGCCCGTGAGCTGGCAAGGGCCGGAAAGACCACCAACGCTGACCTGCGCAAGGCCATCATGAACATTCCTTCCGATGAACTGGGCAAGCTGGTGGCTGCGACGCCCGGCACGCATTTCTTCGGAGAGCATGTTGCCAAAACCTCCGGCTCGATCCGCGCCAACATGATCACCGAGCTGCGGTTCCTGGAATACCTGCGCGATGATGCCGAACCCTTCTCGATCCGCGACTGGGTTGTGAATGACCGGCCCGGCTTTGTGTTCCTGACCGGCAACGCCGAACAGTCGGCCGCGGTGCGCAACATCGTCTCGACGGTCTTTGAGGTGGCCGCCAACGCGCTGATGACCACTGAGGAAAGCCGCGACCCCAAGGTCTGGTTTTTCCTCGATGAGGTGCCGACCCTGAACAAGATGCCCTTCCTGCCCAAGAGCCTGGCGGAAATCCGGCAGTTCGGCGGCGCCTTCGTCGTCGGTTACCAGGTGTTTGCCCAGCTGGAGGATATCTACGGCGACAAGGCTGCGGAGACCATTTCCGGCGTCCTGAACAACCGGGTTGTGTTCAACACCCCCGATTACAACACCGCGCAGCGCTCCTCCCGCTCCCTAGGCGAGGAGGATGTGATCGAGCAGCAGGAAAACATCACCTTGGGCGCCCATGACACCCGCGACGGCGTGGGCATTGTCGGCCGCCGCACCCAGCGCGCGATTGTCACCCCGGCGGAAATCCAGTCCCTGCCCCAGTTCGTGGCCTATTTCCGCCCGGCCTATGACGCCCCGACCGCCAGGGTGCGCTTTGAGCCGGTGCCGACCATCGCCACCGCGGAAAAATTCATCCCGTACAAGGGCAACGGCTTCGATGCGGGCGGAATGCAGGTCGCCGCCGTGAATGTGGAGATTGAAGAGGGTGAGGCCGCGGAAGAGGGCTTTGCCTCGCTGAAACCCGAAGAACAGAAGGCCGAATTTTTCCGCTTTCTGGACCGCGTACGCCCTGAAGGTGCGTCGCAGATCGAGAATCCCGCCAACACCTCTGAACGGGACTGGTACTGGCAGCACTTTGCCACTGCCCGGGTGCGCGGCCGCGATGTGAAAGAGATCGGCCCGCCGGACCCCTATGCCGGATTCGCGGGCAACGGCACCGCCAAGACCCGTGAAACCGCAGCGCTCCCCTACCCCGGCACTGCCCCGGCTCAGCCGAAACCCGGCCCGGCACCGTCGCCGGAGGTTCCGGTCCGGAAACCTGCCCCGGCTGCAGCACCGCCAGAGGATGATCTGGGCACTGCGCCGGGTGGAACGCCGGAGACGCCCGCCCTGCCCCTTTCCGTCCGCGCGCATCCGGCCTTCGGCCAGGCGCATACGGACCGGAAGACCCCTCAGCGCCCGGCGGCGCCGGAAAAGGCTCCCGCCAAAACATCCGCCGCCAGCGCCTTGCTGGCGGTGGAAACCACCATCCGGGGAGTGAAGTGACATGTTGTCGATTTCAAACGTCTCGGCCGGGGCAGCTGCCAGCGGCTATTACAAACAGGAAGGCTATTACAAAGCGGGAACCGAGGAAGGCGAACGCGCGGCCACCTGGTTCGGCAAGGCCGCGGAGGAAAACGGTCTGAGCGGCTTTGTCGATGACAGGCACTTTGCACAGCTGCTCGATGGTGAAGCACCGGACGGCAAGCTGATGGGCCGCTATGTGGACGGCGAACGCCAGCACCGCCCCGGCCTTGACCTTACCTTTTCTGCGTCCAAGTCGGCTTCAGTGGCCGCCCTGGTGATTGGCGACAAACGCATTATTGAGGCCCATGACGCCGCAGTGCGCGCGGCTATGACAGTGGTGGAAGAGCGGTTTATCAAAACGCGTTTCCAGCAGGACGGGGAAATCGTCACTAAAAACGGGGAAGGTATTATTGCGGGAATTTACCGGCACGATACCTCCCGCGCGCTTGATCCGAATTTGCACAGCCACGCCGTCATTGCCAATATGGTCAAAAACGAAAACGGCGGATACTCGGCAATCCGGAATGAAGCCGTATACAAAAATCAGAAACTGATCACTGAAATATACCGATCCGATTTTGAGAACCGGGTGGCTGACCTGGGCATTGCCACGGAACGCGGGAGATTTGGAGAAGTGAATATCTCCGGAATTTCCCCGGAAGTGACCGAAGCCTTTTCCAAGCGGCGGCAGGAAATTCTCAATGCCCTCGACAAAAAGGGAATGGATGTTTCGCCGGAAACAGCGAGCAAAGCGGCATTGGCCACCCGTGCGGCCAAGCACAAAAATCTGGACCGGGACGCGCTGCGGGAAACCTGGCGCGCAGACGCACTCGCAGCCGGTCTTGGCCGGGATCAGCTGGACCTTGGCCGGGTGGGTCACGCAGCCCCGCAGCCCGTAATACCGCTCGACCAGCAGCGCCCGATCGACCCCCTTGCGGAAACCGGCCAGCCAACTGGAATGTTCGAAAAGGCAAAGTCCATGCTGTCCAGTGCCGCAGCCGTGGCTCGCGTGGAGACTGACCCCAGGCAGGCCGTTAACCGCGCCGTCGAGCACATCAGTGAACGGGAGTCCGCCTACAGCAGGGCAGATCTCACGGTGGCCGCAATGCACTTCGCTTACCGCTCAGACTTCAAGGCGGTGGACGCAGAAATCAACCGGCAGATCAAAGCTGGCCGGCTCTTCGAAAGCGGCGAGGACGGGCAGATCCTGACAGA
>NZ_JBVVXU010000036.1:0-22100 GCF_055902035.1 Leisingera sp. SA215
TCCCTGCAAGTTCACGCATCAGCCCAGCACGGTAGCGTCTTTCTCCTGCTCACCGTGGCGGGCCAGTTTCTTCACGCGACTGGCCGCGCAGCAGTGTTTTTACAGGCCTCGCCCGACATCATCATTTTCCACGCGATCCTGGCGATCTTATTGGCCAACGCGACGGCCGCGAGTTTCGGCGGCTTGCGCTTGAGCAGATCGATAAGCCAGGGCGAGGCGGTCCTGCCTCTGCCCGCTCTCATCTGTCGAAGCAACGAAGTCGCGCCCACGACCAGTGTTTTGCGCAGGGCCTCATCGCCCGCTCGCGTAATAACACCGAACCTGACCTTACCAGCTGTCGAGTGATCCCTGGGGGCAGGCCCATCCAGGCCGCAAACTGTCTTCCGGATGCAAACTGCTCCGGTGCCGGCGCTTTCATCACCAGCAATACTGCACCGATCGGTCCGACACCGGGGATCTTCGCGAGGCGGCGACAACATTCGTTGCTGCGGTATCAGGTCATCAAACTCGCCTCTATCTCTTCCAGGCGCTCCCTCAGCTGCGCAAATTCATCCGCAAGTGACGTCAACAGATCGCGCGCCAAGGCGGGGACGTTTTCATCAGCCATGATGCGTTCCAGAAGGCGCGGAATATGAGACACGCCTTTGGCCGCGGTCAGTCCGAACTCGGCCGCATAGCCACGGATTGTATTGGCAAGTTGCGTCCGGGAGACGACAACACGCTCGCGCATGCCCACATGCATCAGTGCCGCCTATTGCTCGGCGCTCTTCACCGGAACGAACCGCATCGTCGGGCGGCTCATCACCTCGCACTGCGCTTCAGCATCGGCCGCATCATTCTTGCCGCGCTTCACGTAAGGCTTTGCAAACTGAGGCGCAATTAGCCTGACCTCATGACCGAACCCCGTCAGCAACCACGCCCAGTGATGCGAGGCACCACAGGCCTCGATCGCAATGACGTTCGGCGGACATTTCGCAAAAAATCCCACCATCCCCTTCCGGCGCATCTTCTTGCGAAGAACCGGTTGTTCGGCGGTGTCCACGCCATCCAGTTAAATCACGTGCTTTGACGTACCCATGCCAATAGGGATAATCTGATCCACGGACGGCTCCTTCATTTGAGATCTTCAGACTCACTCTGGCACATTTCGATGCCGTTCAGAGGCCGTCCACTCCAACAAGGTGGGAGCCCAACAATCCATTTTGGGAGGCGGTCAAGTCGGAGATTACACGGTCGGACTGGATCTGGCGAAGAAGGTGTTCCAGGTCCATGGTGCTGACAGCAAAGGCTGTGCTGTCTTGCGCAAGAAGCTCAGAAGGCTTCAGGTGCTTGAGTTCTTCGCCAAGTTGCCGCCCTGTCTGGTGGCGATGGAGGCCTGCGGCGGCGCGCATTTCTGGGGTCGGGAGCTGGCCAAACTCGGCCACGGCATCAAGCTCATCCCGCCCGTCTATGTGAAGCCCTTCATCAAGCGGCAAAAAAATGACGCGGCGGACGCTGAGGCGATCTGCGAGGCGGCGCATAGACCGAATATGCGCTTCGTGCCTGTGAAGAGCGAGGAAACGCAAGGAGGCGGCCAGTGTCTTCCGCGTCCGGGAGTTGCTCATCCGGCAGCGCACCCAGGCCATCAACGTGCTCCGCGGACATCTCACCGAGTACGGCTGGGCCGTGCCACAGGGTGCGGCAAATGCCCGGCGCCTGAAAACGATCCCGGGCATCGGCCCGCCGATCGCCACGGCCATGGCGGCGCAAGGTCCGCCAGCGGTCGCGAGGTCGTCGGAGCGGAGGAGGGCTGAGAGCAGCTTGGCGCAAGGGTCGTGAAACGGGGTCGGCAGAACCAGAGTGCTACAGAGTGCCATCGAGCACGCGGCTTTGATTTGGTTCCGGCCCGCAAACACCATGCGGGCCCGCGGCATGACGATGGCCGCATCACGAGGCCGGATACATGTCAGTCCCCGACACCGCGCCAAATTGCTCTAAGAAACCTCTTGCGCTAGGGGCGGTTAAACATGTTGCACAAGCCGGGTTCTGAGCGCAGATCCGCTTTCCCCAGATGGATTAAACCACCGCCTTTGTGACAGGTATGCCAGGTACGGTGTAGCGGCTGAGCACGGCAAAGCGGAGGCGAATTTCCGAAACCTGCCGTTCACATTCTCTTGCCATGAGGCGTTGCCCCGGAAGCTTTACACAATGCATCCAGTCGTCGGGAAAATGGTCCCCCGGACCATTTTCTGGCCCTCCTCATATCTCGACACGGCTTCGGCGCGGGTATCCGCTCCATCCCCGCCGCAAGGCTTGACCAAGGCATAACGAGGCATTGCGCGTTCAGCGGGGAAACAGCTGCTCATTCTTCGCCGCTATCATGCTGAATTCTTGCAGTGAATTTTCGCCAGGGGCAGTGCAACAAATCAGCCTGAAGCAGCCTTTTCTGTTCTTGTATTTGAAAATAACCGGATCACCGTCCGGCCTTGGCGCGGCGCAGCAAAAGAAGCAGGCGGTTGAAACTGCTGGTGATCCCTTCCGGATCTTCGCGGCCAAAGAAACCGTCCAGCTCTGGCCAAAGTTTTACAGCCTTGTCCAGCACCGCATCGTTCCCCTCGGCATAGAGACCGGCCCTGATCATCACTTCCGACTGTTCATAAGCGCCCAAAAACTTGCGCACATCCTGGATTGCCGCGTTTTCATCGTCTGTGGCTGCGGCAGGCAGGCTTCGGGATACTGAGCGTGAAACGTCAATCGCCGGAAATCTGCCGCGTTCGGCGATTTCCCGGTTCAGCACAATATGACCATCCAGAACACCGCGAAGAATATCCGCAATCGGTTCGTCCATGTCGGAACCGGCCACCAGAACGCTGAACACGGCGGTGATATCACCCTGCCCGTCTGCACCAGGCCCAGCCCGTTCGCACAGACCGGTGATCAGCGGCGTTACGGATGGGGGATATCCGCGCAGTGCAGGCGCTTCACCCGAGGCCGCAGAAATTTCCCGGTGCGCCTCGGCGAAGCGGGTAACCGAATCGGCCAAAAACAGAACATTTTTGCCTTGATCGCGGAAATGCTCGGCCACTGTCATGGCGGCCCAGGCGCAGCGGCGCCGGACCAGCGCGGACTGATCCGACGTGGCCGCCACCACAACCGCCCGGCGCATGCCATCGGGGCCCAGGACCTGTTCCACAAAGTGGTTCACCTCCCGGCCGCGTTCCCCGATCAGCGCCATGACCACTACATCCGCTTCCATTCTTTTGGCCAGTTTTGCCAGAAGCGACGATTTTCCGACGCCGGAGCCTGCGAAAAGACCCACCCTTTGGCCGCGTACAATAGGGAGAATCGTGTTCAATACGGCCTGCCCCGTCGCCAGACGCTCCCCCATCGGCCGCCTGCCGGCGGCTTTGGGCGGGGACGCCATCAGATCCCGGGGCACGGCCCCTGGCAGCAACGGGCGGCCATCCAGCGGCTCGCCGAAAGGATCGATCACCCTGCCGATCCAGTGATCGCTGGGCAAAAACTCCGGCGAAGGACGCAGCACCACCGGGTCGTCAACCGCGGCTCCATCCGGTGCTCTGTCTGGCAACATGCTGATATTATTTCCATAAATCTTCAGAACCTCTCCATGCAATTCGTCCTGCGGGCCGCGCCGCAGCACTAGCCGGTCACCGATCCTAGCGGCAGCAGCCAACCCGCTGACTTCGATTTCCCCGCCAGAGATCGCGGTCACCCTGCCCATCTGCGTTGCCAGACGTTTTCCGGCTATTTGACGGGTCAGTGCTTGCAGCTCTGCTTTCATTGCAGCGGCCTCCATTGATGTCCTGCAAACAATTTCTAAAGGAATCGGGGTTAAGCCTTGATTGAAATCGATCAAGGGAGAAACCCTGGTGTTCACAGAACTGAACGTATTCAAAATTTCTCATTCCATGGCGGTCCATGCCGGCAAGCGCCAGGCATTGGTGTCCCAGAATATCGCCAACGCCGATACGCCCGGCTACCACGCCAAGGACATCAAGCCATTCAAGGACGTCTTTGCTGCCGGGGCCCGACCGAGCAGCATGATGGCAACCCGGGCCAGCCATCTGAACGGCACCGCCGATGGTGGAATGGACTGGGCTGTCACCTCAAGCGAGGATGGCAGCGATCCTAATGACAACTCAGTGTCTGTCGAAACCGAGCTGCTGAAAGGTGTCGAAGTTTCCCGGCAGCACAAGCGGGCCCTGGCCATCTACAAATCCTCGATGAACGTCCTGCGCGCAAGCCTTGGCAAAAATTAAGGAGGATGAGAGATGAGTGAATTTTCCAGAGCCCTTTCCGTCACTGCCAGCGGTCTCAAGGCGCAAGCCTCGCGCCTTCGCCATGTGTCCGAAAACATCTCCAACGCTGATACTCCGGGGTACCGGCGCAAGACCGTGCCGTTTGAAGCCGTGCGCGAGCTGCAGACGGATGTGGAGCATGTGCGTACCGGCCGGGTCACATTGGACCGCAGCGATCTGGAGGAAGTTTACGACCCCTCGCATCCGATGGCCGATGAAAGCGGGCATTACGACGGCTCCAATGTCGATCTGATGATCGAGATTGCGGACGCCCGTGAGGCCCAGCGCAGCTATGAAGCCAACCTGAAGATGTTCGAGCAGACACGCACGATGTCCGCATCACTTATGGACCTATTAAGACGTTAACCAATACAATTGGAGATCCAGAATGGATATTCGCAGTTTTTCCGCCGCAACCGGCTATGCCGCTGCCCGTCCTGCCACCAAGGCCGACCCTGAACATGCGGGATCCGGCGCAGGCGCCCGCCTGAAAGAGAGTTTTGAGAATTTCGCGGCGACTCTGCAGCAAAGTGAACAGGTCTCAATGCAGGCGATGACCTCAGGCGCCGACCCGCACGCTTTGGTGCAGGCCCTGGCGCAGACCGAACTGGCAGTCGAAACCGCAGTGACAGTGCGCAACAAAGTCGTCGAAGCTTATCAGGAAATCCTGAGGATGCCGGTTTAAGCCATGATGAGCGAAAGCCTCTTCTATGACACACTGCGCCAGGCACTGTGGGCCGCCGTCACCATGTCGACGCCGATCCTGTTTGTCGCTCTGGTTGTCGGTCTGGCCATCGGTCTGTTTCAGGCTCTGACGTCGGTGCAGGAAATGACCCTCACCTTCGTGCCCAAGCTGACAGCAATCCTGGTCGTGTTCTGGATGACAATGGGCTTCATGACACAAACGCTGGTGGCCTTCTTCCACGGCCACGTTGTTCCGATGATTGCCGGAGGCTCATAATGGAAAATGCAGGCTATGCAACTCTGTCACGCCAAACGGGCCTGATGCGGGAGATGCGCGTCATTGCCAACAATATCGCGAACTCGGCCACCACCGGTTACCGCCAAGAGGGCCTGATCTTCTCGGAATTCGTGCAGTCCTCGCCCGGTCAGCAGTCGCTGTCAATGTCGCGTGCGAATATCTTCAATACCTCGATGGAGCAGGGCCAGCTGACCAAAACCGGCGGCTCCTTCGATTTTGCGATCGAGGGCGACGCCTTCTTCATGGTGGAAACACCGCAAGGCCAACGGCTGACCCGTTCCGGAGCTTTTTCTCCCAATGCCGATGGCGACCTTGTGACCATGGACGGATACCGGGTGCTGGATGCCGGCCGCGCGCCGGTCTTTGTTCCGCCGGATGCCGGCAAGATCGAAGCTGGGGCGGATGGCTCGCTCAGCGCAAACGGGCGGCTGCTGGGACAGCTTGGTCTGTTCAAACCGATGGAGCAGCACACGCTGGTGCGCGAGGATGGTGTGATGTTCCGCGTCGACGGCGAGATTGAGGACAATTTTGACGCGAAGGTGCTGCAAGGCTTTCTTGAAGGCTCCAACGTGAATGCGATTTCCGAGGTGACCCGGATGATCGAAGTCCAGCGCGCCTATGAAATGGGCCAAAGCTTTCTGCAGGCGGAAGACGAACGCATCCGCAATGCCATCAAAAACCTGATCAAGACCTAGGAGAATCCAGATGCGTGCCTTGAAAATCGCAGCCACCGGCATGAGCGCTCAGCAATTGCGGGTGGAGACTATCTCCAACAACCTCGCCAATATGAACACCACTGCCTACAACGCCCGGCGCGCCGAATTCGCCGATCTGCACTATCAGCAGATCTCGCGGGCCGGCACCGTCAACGCGTCGGACGGCACGGTGCTGCCGACTGGCGTCCAGGTCGGCCTGGGTGTGCGCCCCGCCGCCGTCTCGGTGCATCTGGCGCAAGGTGCGCTGCAGCAGACCAACAATGACTTGGATCTCGCCATCGACGGCAAGGGCTATCTTGAAGTCACACTGCCGTCTGGCCAGACCGCCTATACCCGCGACGGCGCGTTGAAACGCTCGGCTGAGGGGCTGATCGTGACATCTGACGGTTTCGCGGTGTCGCCGGAGGTGACCATTCCGGATGATGCCACCAGCATCTCCATCAACGCTGAGGGCGAAGTTTACGGCTACTTTGATGAAACCTCGGCAGCTCAGCTGCTGGGCCAGTTCACGCTGGCGGGTTTTACCAACCCAAAAGGCCTGGAAGCGATCGGCAGCAATCTGTTCACCGAGACGGAAGCTTCAGGCGCTGCCACAGTGTCCACGGCCGGCGAAGACGGGCTCGGCACCCTGCGTCAGGGCTATTTGGAAGCCAGTTCGGTGGACGCGGTGCGCGAGGTCACTGAATTGATCGAAGCCCAGCGCGGCTACGAAATGAATGCCAAGGTCATCTCGGCTGTCGACCAGATGATGGGTGCAACGACACAGGTGCGCTGATGAAACTTGCTCTTGCCTGTCTGACCGCCGCCGCCCTTTGCGCACCGCCTGTCTGGGCGGAATATCTGATCCCGCTGCGCACCATACGCGCAAAGGCGATCGTCAATGCCGAAGACCTGGCCCTGAAGAAAGGCGAGATCCTTGGTGCACTGTCAAACGCGGCAGCGGTTGTCGGTCAAGAGGCGCGCGTCGCCTTGTACGCAGGTCGGCCCTTGCGGGCCGGCGATATCGGCCCGCCAGCTATCATTGAACGCAATGACCTGGTCACTTTGACCTTCCGCCAGGGGGGGCTGACCATAGCGGCCGAAGGCCGCGCCCTGGGGCGCGGCGCCGCTGGTGAGGCCGTCCGGGTCATGAATCTTAATTCCCGCACCACCGTAACAGGGCGGATCGCGGCAGACGGTTCCGTTGAGGTAAACTGATGAACAAGAAACTTTTCCCCGTCAAACCTCTGCTCTTCGGGCTTGCCCTGCTGGGTGCCTGCGGCCGGATGGATCATATGGGCAAACCGCCCTCCTTCACCCCGTCCAATGAAAGCTCCGAACATGTTGCGATGCTGTACCAGGGGCTGCCTGCGCAGACACAGAACCGGCGCACTGTTGACGGCGCATCTTTGTGGAGCGGCTCGCAGCAATCGCTGCTGGGCGACCGCCGCGCGATCAAGCGCGGCGATATTCTGACCGTGGTGATCGAGATCGATGAAGAGGCAGAGATTTCCAACGACACCCAGCGCTCACGTGCAGGGTCCGAAAGCCTGAACATGCCGCATCTGCTGGGTCTGCCGCAGCGTCTGGACAGAAAACTGCCGGAAGGTGCCAGCTCTGCCGAAGCCGTGGAACTGGGCAGCTCCAGCTCTGCGGGCGGCAAGGGATCCGTCAAGCGCAGCGAAAAGCTGGAACTGCGGGTTGCGGCGACTGTTGTCGACGTTCTGCCCAACGGCGTTCTGGCAATCAGCGGCACCCAGGAACTGCGGGTGAATTTCGAACTGCGCGAACTCTTGGTGACCGGCTATGTCCGGCCGCAAGACATCAGCCGCCAAAACGAGATCACCTATGACAAGATCGCCTCAGCCCGTGTGTCCTATGGCGGCCGCGGCCAGATCACCGATGTTCAGCAGCCGCGTTACGGCCAGCAGCTGCTCGACGCCATTCTGCCGTTCTGAGGGTTGATATGTTTTCCAAACTTCTTCCAGTCATCCTGCTGATCATCGGGACCGGGGGCGGCATTGGCGCCGGCATCATGCTGGCGCCTCCGCCTGAGGAACATAAAGCTGCTGCCGACGGCAAGGCCGCCCCAACCCCGAAAGAGGCCGAAGTGGAAGCCGCCGAAGACAGCGAAGAGAACCAGCGAGAATACATCAAAGTCGGCGACCAGTTTGTGGTCCCGATTGTGGAACGCGACCAAATGACATCCTTGGTGGTGATCTCGCTCAGCCTTGAGGTCAAGAAAGACATCGCCGAAAAGGTGCATTCCTACGCACCCAAGTTGCGGGATGTTTTTCTGCAAGTTCTCTTCGACCATGCCAATATGGGTGGTTTCCGCGGGGCTTTCACCCGCTCAGATGTGCTGGAGCCCCTGCGTACCGCGCTGCGCGAAGCGGCAAAGAAACATCTCGGCAAAGGCGTCTATGACGTTTTGATCATGGAAATATCACGGCAGGACGTCTGACCGGCGGCGTCCAGCAGATCCAACAAAGGAATGGCCGCTCCTGGGCCCGGAGCGGCCTTTTAGTTTGTGCCGTACTCAGGTTTTCTCAGCCGTCCAGAAGCCGCTCCATAAAGGCCTTTGCCTGATCTGCCTTGCGCCGCTTGCGTTCGGACCCTGCCATGGTTTCCACCGCGTGTTTGCGCCCAAAAGCTTTGCGCAGCTGATCCATCATCCGCAGCTTTTGCGCCGTGGCCTGCGCCAGCTCCAGGTTCAACTGGCGCCTGGTGCGGCTATGCCAACCTTGCCACAACAGATCTGCCCCTAAGGCCTTCATTGTGTGATCGCTGTCCGCCTGTGCCCGGGCGGCCTGCACCTGGCTGTTCAGCTTGGCCAGCTGGCCGCGGAGCTGCGCCTCCCTGGCCAGCGCCGGCTGTATCTTAGCATGTTCCTGCATATACTGCGCGGCGGTCACAGCCGCCATCTGATCCAGCATTTTCTGCTTCATGTGATTTTCCCTTTTGCACGCTTGCGCATCTCTTCAGCAAACCGGATGGCCGCCGCCACCGGCGCGTAATGCTCCTCCAGAATTTCACCGCCGATCTCAATCGTGGCATGCATAGCCCGCGCCGTTGGCGGATCACTGTGAATCGGGACACCGTTTTCATTGGCAACACGCCGGATTACCGCGGCCACTTCATCAACGCCCTTGGCAACGCAGACCGGCGCGGATCCCTTCTCACGGCTCCATTTCAGCGCCACTGCGTAGTGCGTCGGGTTGACGACCACGACGTCGGCTTTGGGCACATCGGCCATCATCTGCCCCATCGCGATCTGCTGGCCGCGCTGACGGCGCTGGCCTTTCATATGGGGATCGCCTTCCGCTTCTTTCATTTCGTCCTGGATTTCTTTCCGTGACATCATATTCTTGCGGCGGTGCTCAGCATGTTGAAACGCGGCGTCCACAACACCAATGGCCAGCGCGATGACTAGCGCTAGAAACAGAAACTCCATCGCCAGCTGCGACAGCATCAGGACAACTGATTGCGGACCGGTGCCGGAAGAAGCGATCATCTCCGGCAACCGGAAAGACAGGTAGACGCCCAGGCAGACCGAATAGAGCACCAGCTTCACAAAGCTTTTAAAAAACTCGAACAGACCGGATCTGCCGAATTTGTTCTTGGCCCCCGAGATGAAAGAAATACGGGACAGCTTCGGCTCCAGCTTGCTGGGCGCAAAAACCAGCGCACGCTGACCGACGATCGACAGCAGCACCAGCCCAAAGGGAACCAGGAACCACGGCAGAACAGGGCGGACGGAACTTCCGATAAAACCACCGACAGGTGCAGCGGCGGGCCCGTCGAAGAACAGCGGCGCCAGCTTGTCCGGCTGGTCCAGAAAGGCCATCAGAGCGGTGCCGATCCCCTCAACGCTGCTACTGCCGGCAGCATGGACTGCGATGATCAGGCCCAAGTATGCTGCGGCTACCGACAGATCCGTGGATTTGGCAACTTCGCCTTTCTCCCGGGCTTTGCGGAGCTTCTGTTCCGTCGGCTCGAATGACTTGTCTGAATCGTCGTCCTGTCCGCTCATGGCATTCCGCCTCCGGGGTTCGACATAAAGGTCATCAGAGCCGTAGACCAAACATCCAGAATCATCGGACTGCCGACCATCAGGATGAACAGTCCGCCGAAGGTGATAGCCGGCGCGCCGACCATGGCCACCATCAGCTGAGGCATGGCCCGGTTAATCACACCCAAGGCTAAATTGTAGATCACAGCTGTAATGACAAAGGGTGCCGCCAGGGTAAACGCCAAAGAAAAGCTTTGCGAAACCCGGTACACACCCCATTCCGTCAACCCGGGCGCTGCGGGGAACTGACCAGCGGGAAACAGCTGGTAAGAGCCGATAAGCAGTTCCGCCGCCCGGATATGCAGCCCCATCATGACAGCAAGGGTCACGCCGGAAATCATCAGAACGGCCCCCAAAGCCGGCATCGGCTCTGCTCCGATGCCGCCCAGAACCTGTGACAACGACGTGCTTTGCGCCGCCATTGTGCCGGCCGTCTGCAACGCCAGAACAAAGATCCGGACGCCAATGCCCAGAGCCAGGCCAATGATCGCTTCGGCGGCAGCAAACCGGGCAAAGTCTACAGCACCATCCGGTTCAGGGAGAGCCGGAAGAGCAGGCGCCACCACAAAAGTAAAAGCCGCAGAAACTGCAAGCTTGACCCGGGTGGGGACATACAACTCCCCCACCGCAGGCAGCACCGAGACCATCGCCGACACCCTCAGGAAAACAAGTGCAGCATGCCAGAACCCTGCTCCCAGCAGCGCAATAAGTTCCGGCGGCAGAAAGTCCAGGTTCATGCCTGCACCATGCCAACCAGGGCAGGCCGCGCCTCAAGACCAATTTCTTCGAAGGAGAGCACCGGGTTGGTGATGCCCCGCGATTTCAGAATGGTCTTCAGATAACGGCGGCGGCGGGTCGAGGTCACTACGGCGGCAAACACACCTTGGTCGGTAATTGCCGACAGCTTTTCGGTCAGCCCGTCCGCAAGCGTATTGAACAAATCGGGCGGCAAGGCGATGTCCAACCCGGCACCCTGCGAGTCCACTTGATACGTCGAAAATTTATCTTCCCATTCCGGCGCCAGCTGAATCAGCGGAATGGTCCCGTCCTCGCGTTTCATCTCGGCCACCAGCTGGAAACCCAGCCGCTGCCGCACATGTTCACAGATCAGCTCAGGCTGGGGGGTGTGCAGCCGGGCTTCGGCAATCGATTCCAAAATCAGCGGCATATTGCGGATGGAAACCCGCTCCTCCAGCAGCAGACGCAGCACCGAATGCAAGGTATCCATCGGAACCTTCTCCGGCACGAGCGCATCCAGCAGCTTGCGGTTTGCCTCAGCCCGGAAGTCATCGGAAAGCTGCGTCATCTCATCCAACAGGCGGCGCAGCGACTTGAGAGTCAGAAGGCGGGAGAAATTCTGCTTGATGATCTCCAGCAAATGGGTCGCGAGGATTTCCGGCGGGGTGACCACGGTAGCCCCGGCCAAGGCGGCCTGCTCCTGCGCCTTGGCAGAAATCCAGCGGGCCGGCGCGCCGTATACCGGCTCGGTCACATCAGTGCCGGGCGGCAGCGCGTCATGATTGTCCGGCATCAATGCCAAGACCATGTCGGGATGCAGAGTGCCACGCACCTGCTCAACCCCCTGCACCTTGACCACATAGGTGCCTCTTTCCAGCTCATGCTGGTCGGTCAGCCGGATTTCGGGCAGGATCAGGCCAAAAGTGGTGGCAATGTGGGACCGCATGTTGGCAATCCGCGCATCCAACCCGGTTCCGGCATCAAGTACCATGCTGACCAGGTCCGGGGAAAACTCCAGATGCAGATCATCCAGATCCAGAATATCTCCAAGCGGCCGGCTTGCATTGGGATCTGCAGCTTCTTCGATCTTTTCCTCGATCTCCGCCTCTGCGTCATCCTGCTTTTTCTTTGCCATGCGGAAAGCTGCGTAACCCAGCACGCTGCCTCCGGTCACGAACGGCAGGAACGGCAGACCGGGAACCAGTGCAAACAGGATCATCAGCACGGCAACAGTTGTCAGCGCGGCGGGATGGCGGCCGAATTGCTCGAACAGGGCGGTATCTGTGGCACCGGTGGTCCCGCCGCGAGCCAGCAGCAGAGCCGCAGCAATAGAAATGATCACAGATGGGATCTGCGACACCAGACCGTCGCCCACGGTCAGGATGGCATAGGTTTCAAACGCGCTGCCTACCGGCATGCCATGGACCAGAACGCCCATGATCAAACCCATGACCAAGTTCAGCAAGGTGATCAGAAGCCCGGCAATAGCGTCGCCTTTTACAAACTTCGAAGCACCATCGAGTGAGCCGAAGAAAGTGGTTTCCTGCTGATCACGCTCCCGGCGTTCCTTGGCGGTCTGGTGGTCGATGGCACCGGCCGACATGTCGGCGTCGATCGCCAGCTGCTTGCCGGGCATTCCGTCCAGTGCAAACCGGGCGCCCACTTCGGCCATCCTGGCGGCCCCCTTGGTGATCACCATGAAGTTGACGATCAACAGAACCCCGAACACCACCAGACCCAGGAATACGCTGCCCCCCATCACAAACTGGGCGAAACCTTCGATCACATTGCCGGCCGCGTCGGTGCCGGAATGCCCCTGGCCGATGATCAGTTTGGTAGAGGATATATTCAACGACAGCCGAAGCATCAGCGAGGCCAGAAGAACCGTCGGGAAGGAGGAGAAATCCAGCGGCCGCTCGATGAAAAGGGTGATGGTAAAGATCAGGATGGCAAGCCCAAAGGAGGCCGCCAAACCAACATCAAGAACCCAGGCCGGCATTGGCAGGATCATCATCACAATGATCGCCATCAGCGCCAGCGCAAGCAGCACGGTCGGACTGAAAAGTTGTTCTGTGGTAAGCTTAGGCACAGTTCAGGCCCCGCAAATTGCTGGCGTCCGATGGATGGACTGGCTGGAGCATTGTGATCGCCAGCGAGGGCCGCGCAGACAGCAGACGATCAGGCGTTGCATTACCGGCTGCCGGCAATCGGTGCCTGTCGCTCTCAATGTACCGAGCTTTCTGAACGGCACTCGTTACTGAGCGCGCCGTGAATTCTGCGTCTGTTGCGCGCAAAAACAGCCCCTTCGGGCAAAGTCTTAAATAGTATTCCGGCATTCTGCCCATTCCAAATCAGGATTCACCCGATCATCACGTTACCGGCAGCCAGTTGACAAAGTGTTATCAGCACAAACAGGGGCCGCCTTTGATCAAGGCGGCCCCTGTTTGTGTGAACGGACCCGCAGTCCACCGGAAACCCTAAGGGCGCGCCAAGTCGGTGCCAACTTTGGTCAACAGATCAGCAATGCCGCCGCGGGTGCCCGCGCTGCTTTCGACCAAGGCCCGTGCATGGGCCAGCGGAGACAGACCTTCCGGATCTTGCGCAGTTTCGCCAATTTGTGTGGTGACGGAAGCAACCGCGCCGAATTGCGCGTCATTTCCTGCCTCCATCGCTTCGATGGCTCCCAGGTTTTCTGAATGCCAGAACCCCCGGGCAGCTGCATCGGCCTCATCTTCGGCAAGAAGGTACTCTCCGGCCCGGCCGTATTCACCATTGCGCCACAAAGCTTTCGCACGCATCCGGTTGGCTTCGGAACCGTCCAGCCCCATCAGTTCGACAAGGGCCCGATGCGGTTTGTCCAATTCCAATGCGGCCTCGGCCATCATCAGGCGCCGGGCTTCGTTTTCCGGCTCCAACGCGAGCTTGGCCAGCAGGTTCTGTGCTTGTTCGGCAAATCCAAGGTCCAGCAGCCGCCGGGCGACAGCCGGTGCTACCGGCGCAGCTTCCGTTGCGCTTGCCTGACCCGAGAAAACCAGTGCGTACTGCAAGAACGTCACGTCATCCGCACGTTCCGCCAACAGCAGCATCAACGGTTCCAGCGCTGCCGACCTCGCCTTCGGGCCGTCCTGCTCAGACAGGCTGTTCAGTTCTTCAAATGCCTCCTGAAACTGCCCCATCAAGGCCAGCGAAGCGACCTGCGCCTGACGCAACTCCGACCCAAGCTCAGTGCTGCGGTTTTCAAGTTCATATGAGGCAATCAAATCCGGCACATCAGGAGACAGCGCCTTGCGCTCCTTTACGCTGAGGGCAACCAGATCAATCAATGCCGCCGGTGCATTTCCGGTTCGTTCCGCAACCTCGCTGGTAAGCTCTTCGGCCATCTTTTCGGTATTGCCCGCCAATTCCGCAATGGCCGCCTCAGCCAAATTGATTTCCGGAACGTCCTCGACCCCGGTGCGGTCAACCGCTCTCAGCACCGCCTCGGCGATGTGGTGATCTCCGGCTTCGGCAAACATCTTGCTGATCCGCGGCCCCAAGTGCACCCGCAGGTGGGTCGGCATTTTGGAGAAGGCTTGCTGAATGGCATCGGTATTGGCGCTTTTCTTGAGCAAACCATCTGCCAGGGCGCCCCACAGGGCACTGTCGCCTCCGCAAACTTGCTGTCCTGAGAACGGATGGTTCACCGGCAGAACGGCCCCATCCATCAGCATCGCCATTGCATCAAGGAACTCGTTTTCCGGCGCATCCTGATCTTCCGGCGGGAGAATCGTCAGAATGGAGCGGGCTTCTGCGCCAAAACCAAAATAAAGATACATCCGTGCAAGCGCAAATACACTTGCTGGATTCACATCATCAAATTCCCGGACCAAGGCGCTGCGCAGCGGTGCCAGCTGATCCGCAAACGGGCTTTCATTGCCCCAAGCATAGACTGCAACACGACGGTCTTGCAAACAATGCTCTGCTTTACCGCTGCCATCAGCCAAGGCAGCCATCAGCCCGGTTTCACGATCGATTGCGGACGTGACCGAGATGTGATCCAACGGGTTCAATGGCCTGTCTGCAGGGCCCAAAGGATCCAATCCAACGGCGCGGTCCCCGCTTGGAAACCCATTTGCAGCCACATTCAAAAGACCCTGGTTTGCGGCCCGTCCGATCTGTTGCAGCAGCCGCTGCTCGGAATCCTTGACCGCTGCCGCGCGTTCAGTCTCTTCCATATTGAACAGCATTCCGGTTTCAGGCAGCCCGGATGCCGCTTTGGATATCACGGTTTCTGTCTGAACCGGAACGCGGTTGCGATCCAGCAGCAAAGCAAGGTCCCCAGCTTCTTCTTGCTGTTCGGCGGCGCTCGGTTGCGGCGCGTCTTCGGTATCTTGCGGCCGGACCGATTGCGCCGGATCCGCCCGCCCGGCAACAGCCGCTGCCAGTTCCAGCGCCATCCGCGCGTCGGCCGCGGCCGATTGAGAGAAACTGAACCTGTAGCCAGTTTGCGCGGCCCGCGGGGTGAGCGGCAGAATACTCCCCTCAGCAGAGTACTGCGGCTGTGTTTCCGGCTTCCCTCCGTCACGGATATCGAGCACCAGGTAGCCATTCTCCTGCACATAGGAAGTGACTGTGCAAGCGCAGCCCAGCTGCATCCGCAGCGGCTGACCGGGCCCGTTCTGCGCCAGCGATTTCAAGCGGGTGCGAGGGATCAGGTCGAAGACCCGCGATGTATCGAAAACGGCCTCCGGCGCGTCAAGGTTCACTGTCGCCGTGGTGCCGCTTTGCGCCAGCGACCAATCCGCGCCATCCGGCAAGCGCATCACCAAGCGAGTGAAGCCATTGTGCTCACCAGAGCGGGTCACAATTGTCTGCGCCTGGACAGTGCCGGCCGTCAGAAGCGCTGCTGCGGTGGCAAGTGCTCGCCAAATCATGCTGCGTCCTGTTTCACCGATTTGAGGGCTTCTTCTAGCTCCGCAAAGCCGGGGCGGAAATGAGAAGGTGTGTTCTGGCGGCCCACCTCAATGCAGATTGCCGCTGCATGGTTATGCAGATTGGCCACCAGAACCTCACGGATAAGCTGGTAAAAATGCGCGTCTTCTTCGGTTACCGCTTTCACCTTGGTCGCAAAGGGACCCACGAGGCCATAGGCCAGAAACACGCCAAGAAAGGTACCGACCAAAGCGCCGCCAATCAGCTTGCCCAGAACTTCCGGGGGCTGATCGATGGAACCCATGGTTTTGATGATCCCAAGCACCGCCGCGACAATCCCCAGCGCCGGCAGCCCGTCTGCCAGGGTTTGCAAGGCATGGCTGGAGTGCATTGCATGGTGCAGGTTGGCTTCCATCCGCTTTTCCAGAACTTCTTCCACCTGGTGCGGATCGTCATAGTTCATCGAGGCCGACCGCATGGTGTCGCAAATCAGGTTCACGGTTTCCTTGTCGGCCAGAATCTTGGGGTATTTATTGAAGACAGAGGAGTTTTCCGGATCTTCGATGTGCTGCTCCACTTCGACCGGGTTGGCCCGCGCGATCCGGATCAAAGCAAACAGCAGGCACAGCAGGTCGCGGTAGTCATCCGGCTTCCACTTCGGTCCCTTGAACACCTTACCGATGTCCTTCAGCGTATGCTTGATACCGCCCATATCATTGCCGATCAGAAAGGCACCAGCTCCGGCACCACCGATCATCATCAGCTCAAAGGGCATGGCTTTAATGATGATCGCCATCTTCCCGCCGGCCAGGAGATAGCCGCCGAAAACCATGACAAAGATCACCACAATGCCTACAATCCCGATCATGGGTCCACTCCGAATTACATTTGTTTTTATTAGCTTAGGTGAGTCTTCCTAAGGAAAGACTAAGCGGCGGCGCCATATCATTCCTTCGGCACGGCGCCGTTACGGCCAGCCAGAACAACACTGATGGTATAGGCAGCTTCCGGGCTCAGACCTGCCATGATTCCCGCCGCAGCCTCGGGCTGCATCCGAGCGAGGAAACCGGCCGCAAAGGCAGGGTCCATTTCCTCAAACAAGGCCGCGGCCTCTTTGGGTTTCATCTGCTCATAGACCGACGTCAGACGCGTCACATCCGCTTCGGTAGCACCATCCGCCAACGCGAGGGTTGCCCGTAAATTCTCTTCTGCCTGTTCCAGCGCAGCCAGTTTCCTGTCGATCGCCTGATCAGCAATTTCCAGGGCTTTCATCCGGTCCTGAATTTCAGCTTCGCGGGTGGCTAATACCTGTTCCCGCTCCTTAAAGGCTGCCAGCATCGTTTGTAGCTCTGCAGAAGTGGGCATCGAGTCGCGCTGCGGTTGCCCCTTGTGAGGCTGCACTTCGCCGCCAGGATCCTGCAGGCTGGCCACTTCGCGGGCAATAGCAGGCCCCGCCTCAAGAGCCAGCCTCACAGCGGCAGAACCCATCAACAGCAGCGCCAGCATCATCAATGTGCCGCTGCGCCGGAACCGCCTGGTTTTCTTTGCTGCCTTTGCCATTACGCCACCCGGTTCTGGCTGCGGTTATGACGGACGAACATCAGGCCGGAAGGCTTTGCCTCGTCCTTTTCTTCAGCAGACGGCTGCGAATCGGCCTCGTAGGCGGCAGCCATCGCTTCGTCCTCGGCAGGGGGGCTGGCGGCCGGAGCCGCAGTTCCGGCCTCGGGGATGTCATGCATGGATGCCATCATAAGCTCCAGCCGCTGGGCCACCGATTCGGCCCGTCCAGTCAGTTGCTGCAGCGCCTTGCTGGAGCCATCGGACACATGTTGCGCCGATTGCAGCGACTTGTTCAGATCATCGACTTGGGCAGACAGCACGGCAACTGCACCGCCCACGCCTTTTTCCAGGTCATTGAACCGCTTCAGCCTGCGCGACAGCACCAGACAATAGAATCCGGCCCCCAGCGCACCAGCCGCAAGCAGGATATCAGCAATAATCTCCATCCTGTCCTCCTAGTTAAGTACGAAATCCATAATCAGCAGATCACGCACCCGGCCCTGGCCGGTTGCAATATTGATCCGACGCAGCATCTGCGCCCTCAGTTTCGGCAGCGCCATCGGATCGGTCAGATCCTCCAGCTCCAGTGCTCTCAGATAGCTGTTCAGGACATCGATAACCCGCGGCAGGATTTTCTCGACCTCAGCCTGATGAGCCAGGTCGACTTCTAGTTGCGCGCGGAACCGCAAGTGTTTGATACCGCTACCTTTGCGCAGGGAAATCACAATCGGATCCATTTCGATAAAGGCGAGATTGGCGATATCCTCCGCCGTCTCACCACTGTCCACGCCTTCTGGCGCCGCTTCGGCCGCATGCAGCGGTTCGGGTGCTGCTTTCCGACCAAAGGAAAGAAGGCCTGACTGAACGGCAAAGAATCCTCCGCCTGCCCCTGCCAATGCCAGCACCACCCCGATGATCAGGGGCATTTTGCTTTTCTTGGTCCGGGCTTCTGCTTCCGTATCTGCTGCAGCGTCTGTCATGGCTATTCCTAAAACGTCGTGCAGCATCTTCATAACCTGCGAGGAACTAACCGAATGTTAAGGCCGATCCGTCAAAAAGGTTGCACGCCGGAGAGAACGCCGGTGCGACGGAGGTTAATGTGCAGCAGATCAAGAATGTCTGGGCTGAAATGGACATGCGAAAGCGTCTGATAGCCGTGGGTGCCACGGCAATTATGATTCTCAGCGTGATCGCGATGTCCCATGTGGCAAGCAAGCCAACAATGACACTGCTCTATGCCGGGCTGGAAAGCGGTTCGGCAGGAGATGTGGTGCGGGCGCTGGAACAGCGCGGCGCCAAATATGAAGTGCGTGGCAGCTCAATCTACGTGCCATCAACACAGCGTGACGAACTTCGGATGACACTGGCCAGCGAAGGCCTGCCCGCCAACGGCGGCAAAGGGTACGAGCTGCTCGATTCGCTCAGCGGTTTCGGCACCACTTCGCAGATGTTCGACGCCGCATACTGGCGCGCAAAGGAAGGCGAGCTGGCCCGCACTATTGTTGCCGGCCCGCATGTGAGCCAGGCACGGGTGCATATTGCCAATACCGGCTCGAATCCCTTTCAGCGCACCGTGGAACCCACCGCATCGGTTTCGGTCGTGCCGATGGGATCCCCCATCACACCTGCGCAGGCCAACGCCATCCGCTTTCTCATTTCGTCTGCGGTAACCGGTCTTGCCGTTGAAAACGTTGCAGTGATTGATGCCAACGGTGCGTTGATCGGGTCTTCAGATGCCACCGCAGCGGCCGGAGCCGGGACGGACGACCGTTCCCAGACGCTTCGCGACCGGGTGATGCGCCTGGTTGAAGCGCGCGTCGGCCATGGCAATGCGGTGGTCGAAGTGAGTGTCGCGACCGTCACCGATACCGAATCAATCCGGGAAAAGCGGGTGGACCCGAAAAGCCGTGTCGCCGTCAGCACTGACGTCGAAGAGCGCGCCGACTCCTCTACCAACCAATCCGGAGAGGTCACGGTCGCTTCCAATATTCCCGACGGAGACGCAGCCTCTGGCCAGGGTTCAAAAGCCAATACCAGCGCCACCCGGGAGCGGATCAACTATGAAATATCGGAAACCGAGAAAGAGATCCTTCGCGGCCCCGGGGCCATCAAGCGCCTGACCGTCGCGGTGCTGGTCAATGGCTCTGCAGTGACGAATGACGATGGTGAAACTGTCTTCCAGCCTCGGCCGGAGGATGAGTTGGCGGCCTTGCGGGAGCTGATTTCCGCCGCTGTCGGTTTTGACGCCGACCGCGGGGATGTAATCACCCTCAAATCCATGGAACTGCCGGCGGTGGAGCCGCAGGGTACCGTGGCCACAGCGTCCTTCATGGAGAACTTCTACTTTGATGCGATGTCGCTGATCCAGATCGCGGCACTGGCTCTTGTCAGCCTGATCCTGGGCTTGTTCGTTGTACGCCCGATCCTGTCGAATCAGGCAGTTCCGGTGGCAGCGCTGCCTGGTCCGGATGGTGGCGGGCTGCCCGGGTTGCCAGGAGCCGGCGGCGGCGGCTTCATGACCGCGCCGGATCTTGGTGCCGGACTCGCACTTGAGGGGGAAATTGAAAACAACGAAACCGGACAGTTCGAACCGTTGGGCGATCTGCCGGCAATGGGCACCGGTGGCGACATGATGGGAGCGGCCGGCTTTCCGGCATTGGGCGGCAGCACGGATGACCCGGTCGACCGTCTGCGCAACCTGATTGGAGAGCGGCAGGAAGAAACCGTCCAGATCCTCCGCGGCTGGCTGGAAGAAAACAAGGAGCAAGCCTGATGACGATTGCACATCTGCTCGAAGACTTCGGCATGAACACCTCTGCAGAGCCGGCCCTGCCGGCTGTTTCCGAGGAACTTATAGAAGAGCAGCGGCTGGCGTCATTCGAGAACGGCTACAGCGCCGGGTGGGATGATGCCGTAGCGGCGAAAGACAAGGAAAGCAGCCGGATTTCGGCCGAGCTGGCCAATTCTCTGGAAGATCTCAGCTTTACCTATCACGAAGCGCAAAATCAGCTGCTCGAATCGCTGGACCCGATGTTCAAGGTGCTGACCAGTGCGGTTCTGCCGGATGCTATGGCCGCGTCGTTCGGGCATCATATTGTTGATCAGCTTTCTGATATGGCCAAGGGGCAGACCGGCCAGCCGATGCAGATCGTGGTCTCTCCCGGGGAGGCGGCACCGGTGCGCAGCCTGCTGCCGGACAATTTCTCCGTTCCGGTCACCGTGCAGGAAGACAGTATGCTGTCTCCTGGCCAAGCCTATCTGCGCATTGGCAGCAGCGAATGCGAAATCAATTGCGACGCCCTTCTAGAATCGATCCAGGACTCGATAGAAGCCTTCACCTATCACGCAAAAGAGGACAGCCAGTATGGATGATGCAGCCGACCTGAACATGAAATCCGCTGATGCAAACAATCCCTTTGTCTCGGTTCCCGTCGAAGTTGTTGTCTCAGTCGGTAAAGCCCGGCCGCTGATCCGTGATCTGGTCAACCTTGGCAAAAATGCAATTCTGACTTTGGACAAACGTGTCGAAGACCCGGTGGACCTTTATGTCGGCGACCGGCTGGTCGCCCGCGGTCAGCTCGAAGAGCTGGAGGGAGATCAGGCTGGCCAGCTGGCCGTGCGCCTGACAGAAATTGCCGATCTTCAAAGCGGTTTGGGATGACACAAAAGACTATTGTGCGGGCGGTCCTGGCTGCAGCAATCCTGCTGGCCATGCCGCACACCGCCCTGGCTCAAGAACTGAGCCTTTCACTGGCAGACGGCGAATCGATCTCCGCCCGCTCGATCCAGCTGATCCTGCTGATTACCGTGCTCAGCCTGGCGCCTGGCCTGCTGATCATGATCACCTGTTTTCCGTTCCTGGTGACGGTGCTGTCGATCCTGCGCCAAGGTATCGGGCTGCAGCAGGCACCGCCCAACATGCTGATCATCAGCCTGGCGCTGTTCCTGACCTATTTCGTGATGGAACCCGTGTTTACCGAGGCCTGGACCACTGGCATCAATCCGCTGCTGGAAGAACGGCTGGAACCGGGAGTCGCCATCACCCGCAGTTTGGAACCTTTCCGTGCTTTTATGGCCAACCGGCTGGATCCGGACACGTTTTACGCAATTGCGGACCTCAGGCCGGAAACCCAAGGTATGGACCCGGTGCCCGAAGCCCCGCTGTCGGCGCTCGTCCCCAGCTTCCTGCTGTCGGAAATATCGCGCGCCTTTCAAATCGGTTTTCTCGTCTTCCTGCCATTCCTTGTCATTGATTTGGTTGTTGCGGCAGTCCTGATGTCCATGGGGATGATGATGGTGCCGCCTGCAATCGTGTCTCTGCCCTTCAAACTGGCATTTTTTGTTGTGGCGGATGGCTGGAGCCTGATCGCCACCGCTTTGGTACGCAGTTACTACCCCTGAACTCTGCCAATGATCTGGAGAAAGCCCAGGCACCTGTATGCTGGCCGGGCTTTCCCTTGATCGCAGTCACTGCAGACAGGCCCCCAAAATTGGGTCTGAGGCAATTCCGCAGCAGCTCCGACATGCCAAACACTATATTTCGGCAGGCTTTAACTGAGGCTGCCGACGGCTTCACAGTTTTCACGGCGGGTTGTTCTGCCAGCAGGTCTCAAGACCGGTCAGGCTGAACGTGTTAGGGTCAGGATGCATTGATTTCCGCCGCACTGCATGATTCACGGCTCGGAAAATGGAGCTGTGACATGAGCGATCTTTTCTGGCTGACCGACGAGCAGATGGCCAAGCTCACCCCCTTTTTCCCGAAGCCGCATGGCACAAGCCTCGGGCCGATGACAAACGGGTGCTGAGCGGGATTATCTTCATCAATCGCAATGGGTTGCGCTGGC
>NZ_JBVVXU010000037.1:0-313 GCF_055902035.1 Leisingera sp. SA215
GAGATGCCCCCGACGCCTACGGGCCGCACAAAACGCTCTACAGCCGGTGGAAGCGTTGGAGCGAAAAAGGTATCTTCGCGCGGATGATGGCCGGGCTGGCCGCCGAACACGGCGAGAAAAAGACGGTAATGATCGATGCGACCTATCTGAAGGCACACCGCACAGCGACCAGCATGGCCGCGAAAAAGGGGGGCGTGGTCGCCTGATCGGTCGAACCAAGGGAGGTGTGAACACCAAGTTGCATGCCATTTGCGACAGCCAGGGCCGACCTCTCAACCTGTTCGTGACCGCCGGGCAGGTGAGCGATTATATC
>NZ_JBVVXU010000038.1:0-22396 GCF_055902035.1 Leisingera sp. SA215
ATCAACGCGGATAGCGGCAGGTGGCGAAGCTGGTTCAGCTGTCATGGCAAATCCCTCCAGAGTGGTTAGTAGCAAACCGACTCTGATCTCCCACAGGCCGCTGTCCACCACTCATCATGGGATCTTTTTCGCGGCCATGCTGGTCGCTGTGCGGTGTGCCTTCAGATAGGTCGCATCGATCATTTCCGTCTTTTTCTCGCCGTGTTCGGCGGCCAGCCCGGCCATCATCCGCGCGAAGATACCTTTTTCGCTCCAACGCTTCCACCGGCTGTAGAGCGTTTTGTGCGGCCCGTAGGCGTCGGGGGCATCTCGCCAGCGCAACCCATTGCGATTGATGAAGATAATCCCGCTCAGCACCCGTTTGTCATCGGCCCGAGGCTTGCCATGCGGCTTCGGGAAAAAGGGGGTGAGCTTGGCCATCTGCTCGTCGGTCAGCCAGAAAAGATCGCTCATGTCACAGCTCCATTTTCGACCGATGAATCACGCCGCCATACGGAAATCAATGGGTCCTGACCCTAGCTAAAAGATCTCAATCGTGCAGAAAACTCTTGCAAAAACGGGGCTGTCCACAAATGGCAATACCGATGGAACAATAGCCGACCACTGGTTTATGTGAAGGGGCGATAGTCCTCTGGCGGCGAAATCCACCAGACTTGACTATACCTCAGGCGATGGTGATGAGCGTGCGCTTATCCTGCCTATTGCGGAGTTCTAGCTGGTAAGCCCACAAAGCAAAGCAAAGCCAGAACCCGTAGAAAGCTAGCCAGACAGACAGCATAACCGCGCCGGATATCGGACCCAAAGCGGCACGCGCGAAGAACTGATCCAGACCAGTCACAGGGGTGGGGTGGATCGTCAACTTGCCGCAATAGGCCAGAAGCTGGATCCCGAAAACCCAAGCATAGCTCTTGCGAAGACGCCGTCCAATTGCGCGCGAAAGGCTGATGTGGAACTTCGGATGATCGTAGTCGTCGGCAAGCAGCGTGCTCCAGCCTCCACCCTTTCCCAAGCCGGAACCGCGCAACATCGGCGCATAAAAATCAGTTTCCATCAGCCGGGCCCGAGCCCGCCACACGTTGAAATAGCGGTAGCGCCGTGCTTCCTGGACCAGGAAGACGCTGACAAGCAGACCGACAATGAGCAGCGGCAAGGCAGTTGCATTGGGGCTACCAAAGGCAATGGACAGGGCAACACCGGTCAGCACGACTGCCCAGTTGGTAGTGGTATCAAGGCGTGTGCGCCAGATTGTGCTCCGATACACCTCCCCCCTGTAAAGATGCGCCAACGCGCCAATTTCAGCAGGCGTGAACTCAATTTCTGCAGCGTTGGCCGATTCCAGTGCGCTTGTCTGGGCTGCGTTCCAAAGTTTACTCTGTTTCGCCATGTTCATGGAAATGAACGCTCCTGCTTGGTGCCGGGTGGACGATCTCGCGAAAGGGTCTGAAAGCGGCAGCCTACGAAGTTGAGCCAAATGACATTACTCCGCGGCGACCTTGATCACCGGTTTCATCCGCTCCAGCACCGATGTGCTCCCTCGGCCCTGCCAAGTTGATCGGACTCCGCTTCTCGGATAAGGGGGCGCCATGACGATACCCACCTCGATGCCACGCCTGAAGGGCTTTCGTTTTCCCCGTGAAGTCGTCGCTTACAATGGATTCGCTTCATTGTCGTCTCCTTGATCATGCGGTTCATTCGCTTGACCTGACCATTGGTCCGAGGCGGTTTGGCTTGGTCAGCCTTTGCTCGATCCCATTTGCCTCGCAGATCATGTTGAACCGCATCTGCCGAGAATAAGGGGTGTTGCGATTGTGAGCCTGCTCGGCGAACGGCTTCGGCCGTTCGCTTTCCTAGACTGGTCATGCCTCGATAACATACCAACTATGGTACAGAAGCTGATTTTTCCGAATTCTGCACAATGCATGAGCTGGTACGATGTGCATCCAAACCAGACATCCATAACTCGAGAACGAATAGACATCTTTTAGCTGACCAGGACTCCTTTGCACCGGAAGCCAAGGTGATTGGTTGCAGAGCATGCATCCTGGGGGGCCCGTGCGGAGGGCCGGTATCTTTTGCAGTAGTCAGGGCTGCAGAGGTAGGATCCGCCTTTGATCGTAACAGGCTTATGCCCTGCATTCTGCCGTCTATTTGCGGCACAGCAGGCAGGACGGTCATGGCGGCCTTTGTAAATATCCTTAGTCCACTCCCAAACGTTGCCTAGCATATTGCAGGTGCCATAGCCGCTGGGGCCGAACGCGCTAACCGGGGCAGTTCCCTCAAAGCCGTCCTCTTCGGAATTGCGCCAGGGAAATTCTCCTTGCCATGTATTTGCCCGGTGCTCTCCGTCGGATACCAGGTCCTCTCCCCATGGGAACGGCGTGTTGCTTCCACCCCGCGCCGCGACTTCCCATTCTGCCTCGGCGGGCAATTCGCAGTGCTTCCAAAGGCAATAGGCCAATGCGTCGGCCTGAGATACTTGAACCACAGGGTGGTCTTCACGTCCTTTCAGATTACTGGCCGGGCCTTCGGGATGCTTCCAGCAGGCGCCCGGGACAAAACTCCACCACCTGCTTGCATCATGCAGGGGAACCGGACCATTGGGTTTGGTGAATACCATTGATCCCGGCACGAGAAGCCCTGGAGCCGTCCCCGGATAATCTTCCGCAGACAACGTTTTTTCTGCCGTGGTTAGATATCCGGTCGCCTCAACAAACTCCGCAAACTCCTGATTTGTCGTAGCAAGTCTTGCGATAAGGAAGTCCGGTAGATCAACAGTGACCTCTGGCTTTTCCTCAGGGTAGTCATGGTTGGAGCCGATCCAGTACCGGCCTCCCGGAACCAGAACAAACCTGGAATCTCTTTGAAACATCGGTGCGTCTTTCCTCTAGGGGCGCAACTGCAGCGGAATTGTGTGCGGGCTCAAAAGTTCCAACTTTCAGAGACGGCAGGGACAACCCGCTGTGCTGCCCGCCCGCTAAGTTTGCTCAGCCAGACGGGCCCGCAATTTATCGACGCCGCCATAGTTCCAGGCGTTATAGGAATCGCCGTGCCGCAGGTAGCGGTCCCCGGTGACCGTATGGGGGTTATCGTCCCAAGTGAAATACTTGCCTTGCTCCAGCGCATTCCGCAGGAAGCGGCGGGTCTCCTGACTTTTGACGATCTTGGCCCGCAGCACGTCTAGATCGCCCCAGGCTGCGTCGGCCAGTTCTCGGATTTCGGCTTCGGTATCCTCGTATCCGGGGCGTCCCGCCAGGTTATCAAGCTCGTTCGGGTCAGTTGCCAGATCATACATTAGCGGCTCCAGCTGCGAGGAGTAGATGTATTTGTAGGAGTCATGCTTGACCATCATGACCGGCTCAGGCACGCCTTCGCAGGTCATCTCGCTATAGATGGTGTTGTTCCTACGCTCAGTGCTGTCGCCCCTCACCAACGGCATCAGGCTGTATCCATCTAGCGGATCTAGGGGTGTTACGGTCTTTTCCGGATCAGCGATTTCAAGGCACGTCGGCATAATATCGACCAGCGAGACATTGTCTTGAATGCGCTTTTGCGCAATGCCGGGGCCGCTCATGATCAGCGGGATGTTCACTGAATTCTCAAAAAATGCTTTCTTAAACCACATCCCTCTTTCCCCCAACATTTCGCCGTGGTCAGAGGTTAAAAGAATGACGGTATCATCCGTCATGCCGACGCTATCGAGTGTTTCCAGAACCTGACCAATGAGCTCATCCACAAAGGTCATTGAGCCGTAGTAGGCCCTGCGGGCATTCCGGACGAGTTGCGGATCTTGGTCAGAATCTCTCAGATTGTAATGCTTGTAGTTCCGCTTGCTGTGTTCATCGAGCTCATCCCATTCAAACTTTCCAACTGCAGGCAGCTCGATATCGATATCTTCATACATATCCCAGTGACGCTGCGTGCACAGGAAAGGCTCGTGCGGGTGGGTAAACGAAGCAACCAGGAAGAAGGGACGCTCGTCTTCGGACCGGGCATAATCGTAGATTTTCTGAACCGCACAATTGGCGGCTTCCACATCATAGTCCATCTGGACTGTCCGCGGTACCGGCCCTGCCTTCTCCAATGCTTCCTGTGCGTCAGTGGCAAAATCGTCATCTTCACCGTCCCAAAGAGGCATCGTCAGGAAATCGGCGGAATAAAGCTCAGGCGTTAGCCGCTCTTCAAAGCCATGCAGCTGGTCGGGGCCGATGAAATGCATCTTGCCGCTAAGGCAGGTTTGATAGCCACTGTAGCGCAGATAATGCGCCATAGTAGGCAGCGACGCCTTGAATTCGGCGGCGTTGTCATAGCCTTCGACCCGGCTCGCGAGGCGGCCGCACATCATCGAGAATCTGGAGGGGGCGCATACCGGAAAGTTCGTGTACGCGTTTTCAAACACAACGCCCGAATTGGCCAGCCGGTCAATATTAGGCGTGATAGCTGTTCTGCCGCCGTAAGCTTTTAAAGCCGAAGCAGCTTGCTGATCGATCATCAGCATCAGAATGTTCTTCTTGGATGTCATAGTCATTTTCCGGAATGAAATTTTGTGGCTCTGAGGGCCGGAGAGCATTGCCAGCAAGCGCAGGTGCGCTGAACGCGCATCTGCAACTCTTTGGTTAGTTGCCGCAAAGCTCTGCGGTGGTCATGCGGGGCAATTCATCCGTGGTCATCCCGTGCTTGGCCAGGATTGCAAGATGCTCATCCGTGCCAATGAACCCGGTCAGCACCTTATTAAACTCGGCGACGAAATCCGCATCCGATTGGCGGAACGCGAAGGCTCCATGCGGCATAGCAAGTTCCCCTGCAACATCTGAAAATGTCGGTACCATCTCCAGGGCACTTTCCCGAGCCGCCTTAACCACTTCTCTGGATCCGGGAACAGAAAGTGCAAATACTTGCGCACGTCCGGCCCGCAGCGAGGCGACAGCAGTAGCTGTATCAGGAACCTTTACGATGTTTGCGTCCTTCACCCCGCTTTTCGTGGCATAGTCAACTTGCGCGGACCCGGAGATAGCCGCAATTTTCAGGCCTTTTTCTGCGACAGTATCGTAGTTAACAACCTCGTGAGGATTGCCCGCAGGAACAATCAGCGACTGTTTGATGCCAAAAGTAGGTTCGGAAAACTGCACTGCAGCGCAGCGCTTTGGTGTTACGAACATACCCGCGGCCACAAGATCAAAGCGATCAGCCTTGACGCCTGGAATGAGGGCTCCCCAGTCAATCGCTGAAGCTGAGGCCACTTCAATGCCCATCTTTCCAGCAACGGATTTCAGCGTGTCCACATCCGTGCCGGTAAGGTCACCGTTTTCATCCACATAGGCATATGGCTTGAAATTGAAGAACGCCACGCGCAGGCCTTCAGCTTGAACCCGGTCCGACAGCTCTCCGGCATTGAGCACCGAAGCGAACGAAGCGAACGAAGCGAACGAAGCAGCGGTTGCAAAACTTGCGGCACAGGTAATCAGTTTTCTGCGCAGTGTGTTGATAGGCATGTTCTATCTCCCTGTTTTATATTTCGCGCAGCGGGAACAGCCGCTAGCGTGAGGCCGCGCTGAGCGGTTCCCGCTGCGCAACTGGCCGAAGGTGAATGCTGCGGGTTCCGGGCGCTGCCCATTGCAGCCGCTCAATCGCAAAATACTATATTATCGATAGTCGATGATCGTCTATTGTGTCAATGGAAAATTCACTGCTACTCTATGGCAACCGCTGTTTTGCTCAGGTGCTTGAAGCAGTTGCCTGTGGCCGAAAACCGTGAAGAACGAAGGAATGGCTGCGATGCAGGATTAACTGTAGCTGTGATCATGGCTTGTGCCGCAAACACGATAGCTGCTGTAAGGAACATGAAAGGAAGTTCTGTGCTGAAGGCAGAATCAATTACCGGCCAGGGCGATGTTACATTCCTGGCCTACAAGCACCTAAAGCAGCAAATCATGACTGGTGCGCTACCCGCGGGGGAGCCGGTGAAAATCAGCACAGTCATGAGAGATCTGGAGCTGAGCACTGCGCCAGTGCGTGAAGCCATCCGCATGCTGGCCTCCGAGGGCCTGATGGAATTGCGCCCCAGGCGCAGCCCGGTTGTTGCACCGCTGGATCTGTCAGAACTGGCTGACACCGCAACCATCCGCATGGCATTGGAACCCTTTCTACTAAAGCTTGCTTGCCTGAACCACACTGAACAGAGCCTGAACCGCTGCCGGGACATCATCCGGCAGGACCAAGAGGCAAAGGATTTTGCCGATAAGGTGGAATTCAACCGCCAGTTTCATCTTGCATTGCTGGCCCCGTGCGGGCGGCCAAGGGTGCTAAACCTCCTGGCGGAACAGTATGAAACGATGAACCGGTTTAACCAGATGTTCGTTTTTCAGTTGGACAAGGCAAACCAGAACCTAGCTGTGGAAGCCCATCTTGAAATTCTTAACGCGATGGAGGGCGGTGATACGGGGCGTGCGTCTGATTTGCTGTTGCTCCACATCACGTCTGCAACAAAGCGTATTGAGACTCAGCTGAAGCCAATTCTAGCATAGCCTCCCTTCAGTGCGATCAAAGCAACCTTCCATCTTCCGGCGGGCAGGAGCATATCCGACCGGGGTATTGCCAAGTTGTTGGCGTCAGCTTGTGAAGCTTGGCAATACCCACTGGTGGCATTCGCCTTTGGCTTGGTCACACCGCGCTCAAGAGCCCTTTTGAACCTTTACCAACATTCACTGTTGCAGGGAGGTAAATAATATATTATCTAGCATCATCCCCTAAGAATGGCCCTGAGGAGAAATATATGTCAATGAACTGTGTGCCTTTTATTGGAGGGGTCTGGCTCCATTCGGCAAAACGGGAAATCCGCGAAAACTCGTCACCAGCATCCGGCGAAGCCATTGGAACATACGTTTGTGCGACATGTGAGGACGCAGACAAGGCCGCACAGATTGCTGCCGCGGCCTTTGACTCCTGGTCAACGCGCACGTCTAGTCAGCGGGCGTTGACGCTGGGCGCTATCGCCCAACGGGTGCAAAGTGCCCATGAGGAGGTTTCCAAGCTGATTACTGCCGAACAGGGCAAGCCACTGGCAGAAGCGCGTAGGGAAATGGACGGTGTGGTTGAGATGTTTGAGCATTTCGCCTCAGTTGCGGAAACCATGACGTTCCGCTACCAGCGCCCCGACAAGGGCGCTAACCGCACTATCGACATGATCCCGGTCGGGCCGGTGATCATCATCACTACCTGGAATTTCCCGGTGGAGACCGCCGCGGTGCATTTGGCTCCAGCACTGGCAGCGGGCTGTACCGCGGTGGTGATCGCCAATAACTCCACCCCGGCCTCAGTCGCTCGGTTGATCGCTATCATGCATGAGGCAGGCCTGCCAGCAGGAGCGGTGAACCTGTTGATGGGTTCGTCTGCAATGCTGTCGAAGACACTTATAAAACACCCAGCTACCCGCCATCTGTCTTATACCGGCTCGGTCCGCGTGGGCCGTCAGCTGGCGGCGCAATGCGGCGAAGAGATCATGCGCTGCACACTGGAGCTGGGTGGCAACGCGCCAGCCATTGTGTTGCCCGGTGTGGAAGTGGAGGCAGCGGCCAAGGCGCTGATTTCCAAACGGTTCTGGAATGCAGGCCAGGTCTGTACCGCGCCCAACCGGATCTTTGTGAACCGTGCCCAGCATGATGCGTTCGCTGAAGCAGCGGGCGACTATGTGCGCAATTTGGTGCTGGGAGACGGTGCTGAAGAAGCCACGACTATTGGACCTCTGGCCACGTCCGAGCGAGTGGCAGCAATGCAGCGGATTACAGAGGATGCATTGGCCAAAGGTGCAACTTCCATCGTAAACGACGCTGCTCCGCAAAAGGCGGGCAACTGGGTGCCGCCCAAGGTCTTTACCAACGTGCCTTGGGACGCTCTGGGCCTGCGCGAGGAGATCTTTGGCCCGATCGCCTGTATCACTCCATATGACGATCTGGAAGACGTGATCACCGAAGCCAACAACAGCGATCTGGCGCTATCGGGCTATGTTTACGGCCCCGATCAAGTCGAGGCCGAAGCCGTGGCCGCGCGCCTGCAGGTCGGCAGCGTTGCCGTGAACCAGCTCACCACTGCGTACATCGACGTACCCTTTGGCGGCATCAAGCGGAGCGGCCTTGGCTGCGTCGGCGGCGAGGCCGCAGTGCGGGAGTATCTCTTCCCCCGGCTTACGGCGTCTGCCCATTAGACCGGAAACTCCCCAACTGAAAAGGGCGCCCGGAGGGGCGCCCTCTTTTTTGGAGTGCGCCCCTCGGGCTGGACCGATCAGGCAGCGTTTTTTGACCGGGTCGCGGCGTTTCTTTCTTCGAACTGGTTGGGGCTCAGATATCCGAGCGCTGAATGCAATCTGGTGGCGTTGTAGACGTTGTCGATGAAGTTTGGCAAATCGGCGGCGACGTCATCGAAGGTTTCGTATTCGGTCACGTAGACCGCCTCTACTTTCAGCGTTTTCATGAAGCTTTCGGCTTGTGCATTGTCATATGGATTTGCCCGTCGGCTCATGGACCCGAAGAAGCCGTGTCGCTTAAGGATGCGGCGATGCCGGGAAGCAGCATATTGGGCGCCCCTGTTGGTATGGAAAACACAACCGGGCAGCGGGCGCCGGGATGAGATTGCGGCATTCAACGCCGCTGCAGTGAGGCGCGTATCGATGTTGCGACCCAGCCCATAGCCCACGACCTTGCGAGACCAGGCGTCCAGAATGACGGCCAGATAGACGAAGCCGGTGCTGATCGCGACGTAGGTGATGTCCCCGACCCAGAGTTGATCCGGGCCATGCACCTCAAAACCATTCGCAACATTGGGGTAAATCGGACTATCATGGCTGCTGTTGGTCGTGGCAACATACCGGCGTTTTCGCTTGGGGTTCAATCCGTTCTCCCGCATGATCCGGCGCACCTTCTTTGAGTTCACGACATGCCCGCGGTGGCGCAGTTCGGCAGTTACACGACGATATCCATAGTTGCGGCAGGTTTCCGTGATCGACCTGATGACGCCGATGATCGGATCTTCCGCGACCGGATCGGGAGCGGCGTAAAAACTGGAACGCGGCAGATCCATCAGCTCGCACCCTTGTCTGATCGAGAGGCCATCGGGCCGGTGATCACGGATGTAGGCGCGTTTCTCTGCGATCGTGCGTGCGTCCGAGCCGTTTTCAAAAACTCGATTTCGAGGGCCTGGCGACCGACAAGCCGTTCGAGGGCCGCAATTCGTGTTTCATATTCGGGGAGCAACTCCTCTTCGATGGCGTCATCATCGAACTCGCCGCGCTCATATTTGTCGATCCAGATCGGGATCAACGTGCGGCAGATATCATGCTTCTGACTGGATGTCCGGTAACAGCTCGAGTTGCGTCGTCGTCATCTTGCGCGGCATGGGCCAACCTCCGAATCTCGTGTTCAGAGTCCGATGCCGCGTCATCGTGTGATGGAGAGCCGGATTTATTGAGCGGAATACAAGCGGCATCGAAAACCAGCCCCGCGAGGGCTCTTAGAGTCCCAAGGCCCATATGCGCAGAACCAGAACGGCAGCAGGAAGCACATGCTGCCCGGCCAAACATCCATATGCAAACTTCCAGAAGCCGGTCAGACCGGCGGCCGGTGAGATTGCAGCGAAACACTGCATCGCCGGGCTTGTCGACCACAGAATGCACATAGACCGATCTGTCGAACCAGGGATGCCACGGATAAAGAACCTCGCGCCGGTCGGTAACGTGGGTGTTCTGACGTTCAGTTATACAACAACATCAGGCTGCACTCCTCGCTGGGGAACAGAACACCCAGGCAAGCGCGAAACCGACGACTACCAAAATCAGACCCGCAAACTCTTGTCATGAGCGAGGGACCAGTGGGGGCACGTCATCTGCAGAAACTTCGTGGAGCAACGCATGGCTTCAGACTGCGCTACGGCCGCTATACAGGCTTTCAACAGCAGATGATATTGCGTACTGATAGACCAGATCTGAATGGGGTCTATTGTCTGAACTATCGCACATTCCGCATGATCTGTTCGATCTCGGCTGGGTTCAAGACGCGCCCGGAGGAGACGACCTTTTCGTCAATCACAAGGCCAGGCGCAGACATGATAACATAACCCGCAATGGCGACAATGTCGGTGACCTTCTCGATTTCCGCATCAATCCCGGCCTTTTGTGCGGCCGCTTTCGCATTGTCCCCCAAGGCCACACATTTCTTGCAACCGGACTCCAGAATTTTGATAATCATCATCTCTCTCCGCTTCAAACAAGCAAGTAGGCGGTAATGTTGAAAAAGTAACCGATCACGACAATACCAGCCGTAAAGATCCCAACGAATATGACCAGCAAAGGCAGCTTCACAACGCGTTTGAGCATGATCATCGACGGCAGTGACAACGCTGTCACCGACATCATGAAGGCCGGAGCGGTGCCTACGCCGACACCTTTGCAACCAGCGCTTCCGCGATCGGCAGCGTGCCAAAAATGTCAGCATACATCGGAATGCCCGCCAGGGTGGCGGCAAAAAACGGACCACCAATTGTCTCCTGGCCCAAGACTGCGGCAATCAATGTCTCGGGGATCCAGTTGTGGATGGCCGCACCAACGCCAACACCAATCAGCACGAAAAGCCAGATCCGGTGTACGATTTCAAGAACCTGTTTCACGCGCATAGATCAGGCGTTCCCGGCGGTTGATTTTGCCGTCATTGTCATGATCGCTGACCGGGCTTTCGAAAACGAACGCCTCTACCTGAATTTCAAGCCCCAGGCGTCCAATCAGTGTGCCCCCCCAGAACTGCCAGGATCAGCCCCACGGCAACGTAGCTCAGTGCGATCGACCAGTTAAAGATACTGGCCAGCAGGATCACCGACGCCGGATCAACCAGCGGGGATGAGATCAGGAACGAAAACGTCTCAGCCAGCGGCAGTCCTGCACTGGTGAAACCTATGAACAAAGGGATGGACGAGCAGGAACAGAAAGGGGTAAGCGTTCCCAAAAGCGCCGCGAGAGTGTTTGCGCCCAGCCCCTGTCTTTGACCCAGAATGCGGCGGGTTCGTTCCGGCGGAAAGTAGCTTTGGACGTAGGAAATAGAGAAAATTAGCACCGCCAGCAGGATGAAGATCTTGATAACGTCGTAAATAAAGAAATGAACACTGGCGGCGGTCCGGGTTGTCATATCCAGACCCAGACCTTCCTGCAGCAGCCGCGTAACGAGGTCCGACAGCCACTCCATGCGCAGCAGCTGATCATTCAGCCATGTAAACAACTCTTTCAATTGGCAGCTTCCTCCTGAGCCCAAATGAACTCTCTCTGCGGATGGCAAAAACTCTGCAGTTCACCTGCAGCAGCCAGTTTCACGCCTAACAGGATCATTTGTTCGAAATTGCAGATTCCAGCGCCAGTTTGGCCATGCAAAGCTTGTAACACTGGTCAAATTCCGGACAGGCTGTGCAGTCATCCCATTCAGCTATGTTTGCGTGAATGCTTCTTTGTGATCGGGCTAGCCCGGAGCTGTCCACCTCAAATGTAAAGACCTTTCCCTGCATGTTGTCGTTCACAGCGAAATGCAGGCTGTCGTGAAACATCGTGCCATAGCAATGCTTGTGTTCTTTCATGGAATTGGCCTCTTCTCTTTCTGCCGCCTGAAAAGCATGCGTCCAAAGGCGGCGCGGGTTATCTGAACAGTTTTGAGCCACTTCTTTAATGAGTTTACTGCTCGGTTATACTGCGGCCCGCCGGTTTTCCAAAGACCGATGTCCCGACCGGAGCTTTCCGGCTCTGCGGAAAAACCTTGCAGGCAGGCTGGTAAACTTGAAGGCCGCGTTCGCGGTTAGTCTAAAGGCCAGTGCGGCAGACCTTGTTATGATGGCGCCGCCAGCTAATTGGTATCCGGTGTGCTTCACGGACATGGAAAAGGACTTTCCCATGGCAAAATCCGGTCAAGCCTGCCTGCGGTTTCTTGGGGCTGCGGACACTGTAACAGGCTCGCGGTATCTGGTGACAGCCGGGCCGCGGCGGATTCTAGTCGATTGCGGATTGTTTCAGGGATACAAGCAGCTGCGGCTGCGCAACCGCAGGCCCTTTCCGGTGCGCCCCCGCAATATCGACACGGTACTGTTGACCCATGCGCATCTGGACCATTCCGGCTACATCTCCGCGCTGATCCGGAGTGGATTTGGCGGCCGGGTGCTGTGCACCCCTTCAACAACCGAGCTGTGCTCGCTGCTTCTGCCCGACAGCGGCCATCTTCAGGAGGAAGAGGCCAAGTACGCCCGCCGCAAAAAATACTCGGACCACGCCCGGCCGCGCCCGCTGTACACGCTGAAGGACGCCAAGGCTACGCTTAGGCGCTTTGACAATGTTCCTTTTTCGCAGCCTGCCGACCTTGGCGACGGGATCTCATCCGAATTCATCCCTGCCGGGCATTTGCTGGGTGCCGCACAAATCCGGCTGCGCATTGCGGGGACATGCCTGCATTTCACCGGCGACCTGGGTCGCGGCTCCGACCCCTTGATGCGCCCGCCCGCGCCTTTCGAAGGGGCGGATATCCTGGTTTGTGAATCCACCTATGGAAACCGCAGGCACGAAACGGTGGATCCGGAAGGCGCGTTGACGACGATCATCCGCCGTGTGGCTGCGCGCGGCGGCACAATCCTGATCCCGGCCTTCGCCGTGGGCCGCAGCCAGGGGCTGATGTATCATATTGCCCGCCTGCGCAACCGGGGCGATATTCCGGATATCCCGGTTTTTCTCGACAGCCCGATGGCCACAAATGCAACTGAAATCTATCACCGGCATCATGACGAACATCAGGCAACTGCCGAAGATTGCAGGGCAATGTTCGAGGTCGCCAGACGGGTGCGCAGCGTTGAGGAGTCCAAACGGCTAGGCACCAATCCTTTCCCGAAAATCATCATTTCCGCCAGCGGCATGCTGACCGGCGGCCGGATTCTGCACCATGTTGCCAGCTATGGCGGCGACCGCCGCAATGCAATTCTGCTGTCAGGGTTTCAGGCTGCGGGCACCCGGGGTGCAGCTCTGGAAGCGGGCGCGCGCCGCTTGCGTATTTTCGGCCGGGATGTCCAAATCAGCGCCGAGGTGATCCCGCTGGGATCATTGTCGGGCCATGCCGATGCGGATGAGGTCCTGCGCTGGCTTGGGGCCGCGCCTGCTGCGCCGCGCATGACCTATCTGACCCACGGCGAACCGGAGGCAACAGATACTCTGCGGTTCCGGGTTGCACATGAACTGGGCTGGAAGGCGCGGGTTCCGGAACATCTGGAGACCATCCGCCTGGACCACCCGCGATGAAGAGCAATAGCCACAGACTGCGGCTGATGCCGGCAGGGATAGACACCTACAGCCACCCGGTTGTCTATATGCATGCCGATTGCCACGTCTGTCAGGCCGAGGGGTTCCGGGCGCTCACACGGGTGCGTATCGACTGTGGCCGCAAGTGGGTTATCGCCACGCTGAATGTGGTGACCGGCGGGGGCTGGCTGCCGCCCGATGCCGCTGCGCTGTCGGACGCGGCATGGCTGGCCCTGCAGCCGGGGCCCGGCGCGTGGGGACGGCTGTCGCACCCGGAACCGCCCGCAGCCGCGTCTTTCATTCGTGCCAAGGTTTACGGCGAACGCCTTGTGCAGGCGCAGTTCAGCACTATCATCGGAGATGCGCTGGCCCGCAGGCTGTCGGATCTGGATCTTGCCGCCTTTGTGACCGCCTGTGCCGGCGACCGGCTGGACTTTGAGGAAACCATTGCCCTGACACGAGCCATGCAGGCCGCAGGCAAAAGCCTGAACTGGGGCAAGGATATGGTTCTGGACAAGCATTGCGTCGGCGGACTGCCCGGCAACCGGACCACGCCGATTGTGGTGGCGATTGTTGCAGCAGCCGGGCATATCATCCCGAAAACCTCCAGCCGGGCCATCACATCCCCTGCCGGAACCGCAGATGTCATGGAGGTCATGGCACCGGTGGGTCTGGATCTGACGGCAATGCGCCGGGTGGTCGAGGCTCAGGGCGGTTGCGTTGTCTGGGGCGGCGGTCTGCACCTCAGCCCGGCCGATGACGTCATGATCCGCATCGAACGGCCGTTGGACTTTGACAGCGACGGACAGCTTGCGGCGAGCGTATTGTCTAAAAAAGCCGCCGCCGGCACGGACCGGGTGATTATCGATATTCCTGTAGGGGCGACTGCCAAGGTCCGTTCACCTGCTGCCGCTTCCGCCCTGTCGGCACGCTTGAACGCCGTCGCCGCAGCAATCGGTCTAGAGCTGAAGATCCATATCAGCGACGGCAGCCAGCCGGTGGGACAGGGGATTGGTCCCGCACTGGAAGCGGCCGATGTGCTGAAGGTTCTGCGCCGTGACCCGGATGCACCGGCGGATCTGCGGGAACGGGCGCTGACCCTCGCCGGGCTCCTGCTCGAGCTGGGAGGCGCCGCCGGAACTGGTTCCGAGACCGCCGCACAATTGCTGGATTATGGCGCCGCCGAACAGCGCTTTATGGCGATTTGCGAAGCACAGGGCGGGTTCACTGAACCGGAAACCGCCGCACACCGGGTCCAGGTGGCAGCCCAGGACAGCGGAATGGTCACCGCGATCGACAACCGCCTGATCTCCCGGATCGCCAAGCTTGCAGGTGCACCGCAGCGTGCCCGCGCCGGGGTTCTGCTGCTGGCCCTCCCAGGTGACAGAATACAGCGCGGCGATCCTCTGTTTGAAATCCACTCTGAAACCCCGGGAGAACTGGCCTATGCCCAGGATTATGCCGCGCGCCAGCCTGGCCCGTTCAGCATCGCGGAGCTGTCATGAAGCCTGTTCTTGCCCCGTTTCCCGCCATGCTGCCTATGGCGGGCCGTCTTGCGCCAATTCTGGGCACCCGCATCGTTCCGATCGGCTGGCGGCATTTCCCCGATGGTGAAAGCCTGATTACTCTGAACGGGGACGTTGCGGGTTGCGATCTGGCTATCCTGTGTACTCTGCAGGACCCCGACCGGCACATGCTGCCGCTGCGCTTTGCGGCTGCCACTGCACGGGAAATGGGAGCAGACAGCATCGGGCTGATTGCGCCCTACCTTGGCTATATGCGCCAGGACAAGCGTTTTGCTGCCGGGCAGGCCGTCAGCGCGCCGCTGTTTGCAGCCTGCCTTGCAGAAAGTTTTGACTGGCTGGTCACAGCTGACCCGCACCTGCACCGGATCCCGGATCTGGCGGCACTGTTTCCCATTCCCGCGCGGCGGGTGGTTACCGCCCCGGCGCTTGCCGAATGGATCGCCCTGAACATCCGCGACCCTTTCCTGATTGGCCCGGACGAAGAAAGCCAACAATGGGTGGCCCAGGTTGCAGCACTGGCAGGCTGCCCCTGGGAAGTGCTCCGCAAACACCGAAGCGGCGACCGGGAGGTGGAGGTCAGCGCCCCATCCGGGGCGGCATTGAGGGCAGGTACTGCGGTCATTCTGGATGACATCGCCTCCTCTGGCCGCACATTGGTCAAGACCATCCAACGCCTGGGGCCTGCGCGGGGCAGCCCGCCGGTCTGCGTGGTGATACATGCAGTCTTTGCCACCGGGGCGCATGCCGGAATTCTTGCAGCAGGCGCCCGTCGGATCGTCACAACCGACAGCATCCCCCATGAAAGCAACGGAATCAGCATCGCACCGTTGCTGGCCGAAGCCATATGCAGCCTGCCTGAGACCGGCGGGACAAACCTGGGAAAAGGGAAAACCTAGAACCGCGCCGGAGTTGACCTAGCGCAATGCGTCTGACGCTGGAGTTTGGGATGTTGGCAGCATGTGGTGGTGTAATGGAAAATAACCGCAAGAACAAACCGGACCGAGCCGGACCGAAGTGGCAATCCCCTCTGGCGCAGGCGCTGATCTGGGTCGCCTTGTTTGGCACCCTGATGTTTTGGCTGCGGGAATCTTCGGGTGACAGTATCCAATCCATTCCTTACAGCGAAGTAAAGGAGATGATCCAGAGCGGTGGCGTCACTCACGTTTTATTGGAAGAGAACGCCATCACCGTCGTTGGAAATTTGCCGAATGGAACCGATCCACTGCGCGCCGTTATCCCGCCCCAGGGCGATCCCGGTCTGCTGCCGCTGCTTGAATCCCGAAAGATCGAAGTAACCGCGAAACCGCCGCAGAGTTTTTCGGTCTGGTCCTATATTCTGCCCTGGGTTTTGATCCTCGGGGTTTATCTCTGGTTTCAGCGGCGGATGTTCGGCCAGATCGGTGGCGGAATGGGCGCAGGGGGACCGGGCGGGATATTCAGCGGCCGGTTTGCGAAACCAAGCGAAACCCGCTCGCACACGACCTTCGACGATGTTGCAGGCCAGGACCAGGCCAAACGCGAAGTGGCTGAACTGGTTGAATTCCTGCGCGAACCCGACCGGTTCAGCAAGGTCGGCGCCGAAGTGCCACATGGGGTGTTGCTGATGGGCCCGCCCGGCACCGGCAAGACCCTGCTGGCCAAAGCGCTTGCCGGCGAGGCCGATGTGCCGTTCTTCTCAACTTCCGGGTCGGAGTTCATCGAGGTCTTTGTAGGTGTTGGCGCCGGCCGGGTGCGCAAGATGTTCGAAGCTGCGCGCAAGGCCGCTCCTGCGGTGATTTTCATCGATGAGCTGGACAGCATCGGCCGTACCCGCGGCACCGGACTGGGTGGCGGTCACGATGAGCGCGAGCAGACCCTGAACCAGATCCTCGCCGAGCTTGACGGGTTTGAGGGCAAAGAGGCGGTGGTGGTGCTGGCCGCAACCAATCGGCCGGATGTGCTGGACCCCGCGCTGCTGCGCCCCGGCCGTTTCGATCGCCACGTCACCCTGAACTTGCCGGACCTGCCTGCCCGCCGCGCCATTCTTGACATCCACGCCCGCAATCTTCCGCTCGGCACCTCTGAGGATCTCGTCACCATCGCCGAGGGAACCCCCGGATTTTCCGGCGCTGATTTGAAAAACCTGCTGAACGAGGCCGCAATCAATGCAGCGCGGCGGCATGGCGCAAGCATCACCCGCGCCGATCTCCAGGAAGCCCGCGACAAGGTGATGATGGGGACAGTCCGGACCCTGGCCCTGCAGCCGGGAGAGCGCCACCGTCTGGCTGTGCATGAAGCCGGCCACACTGCTGCGGCCTTTTTCACCCCCGAAGCTGATCCGCTGTACAAGGTGACCATCATTCCGCGCGGCCGCAGCCTGGGCGGCACCCACATGCTGAGCCGCGAAGAGCACCACACCTTGCCGGAAGACTACCTGCGCGCGCAGCTGGTGATCCTGCTGGCCGGCCGCGCGGCTGAAAAGCTGTTGACCGGCACCGTCAGCTCCGGCGCGGATGACGACATTAAGCGCGCAACCGCGCTTGCCCGGTCCATGGTCGCACGCTGGGGCATGACAGAAGAGCTTGGCCCGATCGACCTGCGGCAGACCGAGGACCACCCCTTCCTCGGGCAAGCCATCGCCCAGCCGCGGGAGCACGCCGACGAGACAGCTGCGCAGGTGGATCAGGCTGTGATGAAACTGCTGAAATCAGCCGAGGCGGCGGCCACAGAGCTTCTTCAAGCTCATCAAGACGGCATCAGTCTTCTGATACATGAACTGGAAGCCAAGGAGACGCTAAGCTTTGAGGAAATCGAGACCTGCCTGTCCTCGGGCAGCAAGGTCCGGCCGATTGGCCCGCCAGCCTGTGACAACACGCCAGAGGCCGGCAGCCGTTAACCGGGAACTGAATTAGAAGGGTGCACATCTCCCGGAACCGGGTCTGACTTAACGCAAAGACCGAAATCAGTTGCCGTGGCATGCCGATTGCATTCACGAATGCGTTCAATTGCTCTCCTTGATTCCAGCCGTTTTACGGCGGGTACCCTCAACCGAAATTAGACTGCAGAAAGGCAAGCGCACTCTGCCATGTGGTTCACTCGCTGGGTGGTGCTGCCTTCTACAAGAGCCCCAAGTGAAGAACCCAGGCCGCGGCGGCCTGTCACGATCAGATCGGCTCCGCAGGCTTTTGCGCAACTGATGATATTGTCAGCCGGATCACCGGCTTCAAGATGCGTTTCGGCAATGGCTTGATTGCAGGATTCCGCAACAGCGCGCCCCGCATCGAGGATTTTTTGCCCGGCAGTCTGCACTTCCTCCGCCGATGGCATCGTCGTGGCTGCATGATAGCCCCCGACGCGAATGCAACGGTCTGAGGTTGCGGTGTATGCACAAGGTGCACTTCCGAACCGTATTTCTGAGCGAGATCACACGCCAAGCGCAGTGTGTTTTCCGAGGGTTCGGAGCCAACAAGCCCAACAACGATTTATATGAGGACAGTTTTGTCAAGAGAGCCGCAGGTTTTCGTCGCCCGCTTACCGCGGGCGCTGACGTGTTTACCAAGTGGACGGATCGATCATTGCGTGACGATCATGCGGGACTGTCCGCATCAACTTATATCCGGTAGCTCCGTGACGGCTGACCACAATCTTGCATTCACGCGAACGGATCGGGGACGGGTTCACACTTTTTGCCGGCGACCTCAATGAGCGCCAATCGTTGACACGACGCCCGTAATCCCGCCCTCAGACCCCTGGCCGGAGGTCTGAAGCTCTGGTGTTTCTCAACTCCCTTTCGGTGACAATCGCGCGCCCTCGGGCAGGACACCTGTTTCCACGTAACGCCACAACACGATGGCGAGCTTGCGCGCCAGCGCGATCAGCATGATCCGGCGCATGCGTCCACCTTGGCCTTGGGTGCGTGAGACGTACCAACGCGCCAGGGTGCTGTCCGGCTGATATTTGAGCCAGAGCCAGGCAATCTCGATCAGAATGCGCCGCGCCCACACGTTCCCCGCCTCGGAGATGCCTTGGCATTTGGTCACCGACCCACTGTCATATGCGCTTGGCGTCAGCCCAAGATAAGACGCCAAATGTCGACGGGATGCGAAAGTGCGCGCGAAGACTTCACGGGCGAGAATGGCGGAGGCCGCCCCGCCAATTTCATGCAGCTGTTCAAGATCCTGACGTTTCTGTCCGACTGCCGGATGTTGCGCATCGGCTGCGTCCCGTTCTTTCTCGACCAACCGCAGCTGGTATTCGACCATGACCAGTCGGGCATATTCTTGTTGCAATTCAGCGAGACGGCGCGGAGGGATGTGATGTCCTTCTGCAGTTCGGAGTTGAGGAAATCAACACGTGTCCGGCGTAGGCGCGGTTCTACCTCGCGAATACCCTGCGCAAACAACAACCCCTTGATTCGATTGACGTGGACTGTCCGCTCATGAATGAGTCTGTCTCGTTCGCGGTGGGAACGGCGCGCGTCCTCCTCTTCAATGTGAGAATCCGCACCTGGGCGCAGACATGGCGCTCGCCGCGATCCAGTGCCGCGAGTGCCCTGAGCATTGCCAACGCGTCAATTCGGTCCGTCTTGACCCGCCGAGCGCGTCTGTTGACCTGCAAGCTTACCGGGTCAAGCACCCGAACATCAAAACCCTCGGACTGCAGGAACCGGGCAAGCCAGAACCCGTCATGGCCTGCCTCAAAACAAACAACCATGCGTTCCGGGCCACGGGTTCGCACGAGTCGTGCAATCAGTCCCGTAGTGTCGCCACCTGCAAGGCGGTGGATCGACGGCTTGTCCCTGTCTGGGTGCGCTATCCCGATGACCCAGCTGCGCCTGCTCAGTTCGATTGCCACGTAAATCGCTTTCTCAGTGTCCTGGTTCTGATCCATGGTATGTGCTCTCCGCATCAAGTTAACGCGGTCAGCCTATCCAAGAGCCACAGCCGCCCTCATAGGATCTTTTTGAAACATATTCACCTCCTATGAACGATAGGGCCGCTGCACAGCCGGTATGGATGTCTTGCCCTGCGGATATGGAATCGGGCGGACCAGTTGCAGCCATGACGGGGCGTTCATTCCGCCTCAGCATCGCGGCTTTGCAACGATTTCAGGTAGGCGATCAAACTGCCAAGAGATTGGGGAACCATCATCGGCTGGCTGTTTGGCAAGGCGAGGGCAACATACTGGTCCTCATCCAAAGTGGGACCGAAAACCGGCATATCACCATGGGCGGTAATCGGCTGGCGGCCGTCAATTTGCCTGGCAACTGTTCCGGCAGGGAACGTGCCGTTGTTACGCTCCGCGAGATGCGTCAGATCCGGCGGCGTAAGGGCCATCATCTCGGCCATCGGTCCTTGGCTCGCCCCATCCTTTCCGTGGCACTCCGCACAAAAGTACAAGTAAAGGTCCCGCCCCTCCTCAACGCCTGTATCCTGCGCCCGAACAGGACCAGCTGCGATCGCCAATATTATTGCCAGCCGCATCAGCATGGGTGTTCTCCTTTGATTACAATTGCAAGACAGGGCCAACGCCGGTGCTGCTTTGGTCCGGCATCGGCACAAGCGTTCGCTGCAAGTGGCCCGATAATAGCTGCATTTCGAAGCTGCAGGATTGATTCAAAGCAAGGCAGGCTGCCTTGGATCAGAATAGGCTTCATGGATGTTGAAAAAGTCCGGGCGCTTGGCCATGAAAAATTCCATAGGCGCAATACTCGCCACCGCAGCCGTTTTGCTTGCAGCCGCCGCAGTCTACCTGTTCGTGTCCGGAAACGGATCGGAACTGCCGGCCGGTTTCGTTCAGGGTAATGGCCAGATCGAAACCGAACAGGTTGAAATCGCACCCGCCAAGGCCGGCCGGGTCGCACGGGTACTGGCAGCAGAGGGCAGCCTGGTCGCGGCGGGTGATGTTCTGGTGGAAATGGACACTGATGAGCTGTCGGCGGCGCATGACCGTGCCAAGGCCGAAGCCGCATTAGCGCGCCAGACCAAGGCCGAAGCAGAGGCGCTGGTCGTCCAGCGCCAGAGCGAACACCGCCGGGCAGAGCATGACCTGGACCGCGCAACCGCTCTGCTGACTGGCCACAACATCTCCGAAACTGTTTTTGAGGAACGCGATACCGCGCATCAGGTCGCTGAGGCGGTGCTGGGTGCGACGCAGGCGCGGGTTGCAACTGCTGACGCCCGGATCGCGGCGGCTGAGGCAGAAGTCCGCCGGATTGCCACGCAGATCGAGGACAGCACCCTCACCGCTCCGATGTCCGGGCGCGTGCTGTACCGGCCCGCTAAGCCGGACTCCTGCCCATCGGCGCCGAAGTCCGCATCGTGCTTGATGCCCTGCCGGGCTATGCCATCCCCGCAACGGTCACATTCGTTTCGCCGGAAGCCCAGTCACACCCAAGCAGGTGGAAACGCTGAGTGAGCGGGAGGAGCTGGTCTTCCGCATCCGCGTCCGTATTCCGGAACATCTGGTGGCCGAGCGGATCGAACATGTGAAGACCGGCCTCCGCGGCATTGCCGTGATCAGGCTTGACCTAGACAGTGCGCGGTCCGAAGCGCTGGGGCGGCGCATTCCAGCTGAGCTGTTCGAATGACTGCCGGGGCTGCCCTCTTAGAATTCCGCGTCGCGGACGTCACGCATCGCTATCGCAAGCATGTCGCATTGGATGCGCTTTCGCTGGACTTGCCTGCCGGCCGGCTTGTCGGTTTCATTGGGCCGGATTGCGTTGGAAAGTCGACACTCCTTGGCCTGATCACCGGCGCCAAGAAACTGCAGGCCGGTTCGATAGATGTCCTCGGAAGGCCAATCAGCGACCCCACGCACCGGCACCGCATTTGCCCCGAGATTGCTTTCATGCCCCAGGGACTGGGTCGTAATCTCTATTCGGAACTGTCGGTGCGCGAAAACCTCGAGTTCTTCTCGCGTCTCTTCGGGCAAGGGCAGGAGGAACGCGAAACCCGAGTTGCGGCGCTGCTGTCCGCAACAGGGCTTACGCCCTTCGCAGACCGGCTGATGGGCAGACTTTCCGGCGGCATGAAGCAGAAGCTGGGGCTTTGCTGCGCCCTGATCCATGACCCTAGGGTCAGGATGCATTGATTTCCGCCGCACTGCATGATTCACGGCTCGGAAAATGGAGCTGTGACATGAGCGATCTTTTCTGGCTGACCGACGAGCAGATGGCCAAGCTCACCCCCTTTTTCCCGAAGCCGCATGGCACAAGCCTCGGGCCGATGACAAACGGGTGCTGAGCGGGATTATCTTCATCAATCGCAATGGGTTGCGCTGGCGAGATGCCCCCGACGCCTACGGGCCGCACAAAACGCTCTACAGCCGGTTGAAGCGTTGGAGCGAGAAAGGTATCTTCGCGCGGATGATGGCCGGGCTGGCCGCCGAACACGGCGAGAAAAAGACGGTAATGATCGATGCGACCTATCTGAAGGCACACCGCACAGCGATCAGCATGGCCGCGAAAAAGATCCCATGATGAGTGGTGGACAGCGGCCTGTGGGAGATCAGAGTCGGTTTGCTACTAACCACTCTGGAGGGATTTGCCATGACAGCTGAACCAGCTTCGCCACCTGCCGCTATCCGCGTTGAT
>NZ_JBVVXU010000039.1:0-21506 GCF_055902035.1 Leisingera sp. SA215
TCAGCTTTCGCGGAAGGCCTTGTTGAAATAATCGGCCAGCGGCTTGACCAGATAGGCCAGCGGCGAGCGGTCGGCGGTGCGGATGTAGCTTTCCACCGGCATCCCCGGAATCAGCACCGTGCCCGCAGGCAGGCGGCCGCGCTCGCCGGGATTGAGCTCGATCCTTGCCCGGTAATAGGAAACCCCGCTGCCCTGATCCTCGAAGGCATCCGCCGAGACCTGGGTGACATGGCCGAACAGCTCCGGCGTCGAGCGCTGGTCCAGCGCCGAGAACCGCAGGGTCACCTGCTGGCCGGTGTAGAGCTGGTCGATATCGGTCGGCGCCACCTGCGCCGCAATCACCAGCGGCCGGTCCTGCGGCACCAGGTACAAAACCGGATCGGCCGGCCGGATCACCGAGCGCGGCGTCTGCACCTGCAGCCCGTAGACAATGCCGGAGACCGGCGCGGTGATCTCCAGCCGCGCCAGCCGCCCTTGCAGCGAGCGGCGGTTTTCGGCCAGCTCCAGTTCCTGGTAGCGCAGGTCGCGCAACCGGCTGATCGCCTCTTCGCGGCGGCTGGTGGCCAGCTTCAGGATCTCGATGTCGATCTCGGTGATACGCCCCTCGGACTGCGCTTCCGAGGCCACCAGCTCGCCCAGCCGCCCCTGCAGATCGGCCTGCGTCCGGCGCAGGTTCAGCACCGTCGCCGCCTGCGCCAGGCCGCGGTCCAAGAGCGACTGCTGGTTCTCCAGCTCCTCGCCGATCAGCTCCAGCTGCACATTCATCGAGGTCTGCTGCGCCTTGACGCCGCGGATCTGCTCCTGGATCTGGGTGCGGCGCTTCTCCAGCTGCTCGATCTCGCGCGCGGTGGTGTCGTTGCGGGCCTCGAACAGGCGGCGCTGGCCCTGCACCAGATCGCTGACATCCGGCAGACGCTCCGCCGCCGCCAGCAGTTCCGGCTCAAAGCGGATCGCGGCAGCGGTGTCGCGCTCGGCTTCCAGCCGGCCGCGGCGCGCCATCAGCTCGAACAGCTGGCCCTCGGTGATCACCAGCTGCGAGGTCAGCTCATTGGCATCCAGCCGGATCAGCGTGTCGCCTTCGGCCACCGTATCGCCCTCCTCGACCAGGATCTCGGCAACGATGCCGCCATCCAGATGCTGCACGATCTGGCGGTTGCGGTCGACCTCGATCCGGCCCGTCGCCACCACTGCGCCGGAAATCGACGACAGCACCGACCAGGAGCCGAAGCCGCCGACCAGCACCAGCAGCGCCAGGAGGCCGATGATCAGCGGCCGCCGGGCCGGCCAGTTGCTGTGCCCGTTCATCGCACGCCTCCTGTGCCAGTGGCCTGGCGGATGGTCTGATGGTTGGCGACCATTTCCTGCAGCACCTTGTCCTTGGGGCCGAAGGCGGTCTGGGTGCCCTTGTCGATCACCAGCAGCATGTCGCATTCCTGGATCGCCGCCGGGCGGTGCGCCATGATCAGCACCGAGCGGCCCTCGGCCTTGATCTGCTTGATCGCCCGGTTCAAGGCAATCGAGCCCTCGTTGTCGAGGTTGGAGTTCGGCTCGTCGAGGATCACGATCACCGGATCGGCATAGAGCGCGCGGGCCAGCCCGACCCGCTGCAACTGGCCGCCCGACAGCCGCCCGCCGGTGGCGGTGACCTTGGTGTCATAGCCGTCGGGCAGCTTCAGGATCATCTCATGGGCGGCGGCCTTGCGCGCCGCTTCCACCACTTTTTCGGCATCCGGCTGCTGCTGCAGCCGGGCGATGTTCTGGGCAATGGTGCCGTCAAACACCTGCACCCGCTGCGGCAGATAGCCGATGTGGCCGCCCAGCACATCCGGCGCGTATTGATCCAGCGCCGCCCCGTCCAGCCGCACCGAGCCGGCCGCCGGCGTCCAGACCCCGGTCAGCGCCCGCGCCAGGGTCGATTTGCCCGAGCCCGACGGCCCGATCACCCCGATCGCCTGGCCCGGCTGCACCCGGAAGCTGACGTTGCGCAGGAGCGGCGTCTTGCTGCCCGGCGGCACCACCGCCATCCCCTGCACCTCCAGCAGCGCCTTGGGTTTCGGCAGCGCCGTGCGCGCGTCCTCCTCCGGCACCTTGCTCAGCAGCTCGGCCAGGCTGTGCCAGCCCTTCAGCGCCCGCTGCACCATCGCCCATTGGCCCAGGCCCAGCTCGATCGGCGCCAGCGCCCGGCCCATCAGGATCGACCCGGCAATCATCGCCCCCGGCGTCACCTCGCCCTGCAGCACCAGATAGGCGCCCAGGCCCAGCATCGCCGACTGCAGGAACAGCCGCAGCGTCTTCGTCAGCGTGGTGAAGCCGCCGCCGGTGTCATTGGCCGTCACACTGTCCGCGAGGGCGGCATCGCGGGCCAGCTTCCAGCGCTGGAACGAGGCGCCGCGCATGCCCATCGACTGGATCATCTCAGCCTCGTTGCGGATCTCCTCGGACATCAGATTGGCCTTGTGGCCGGTCATGCCGGCCTTTTGCTGCGGCGCCCTGGTGAACAGCTGGTTGAGGATGGCAATCCCCACCAGCACCGCGCCGCCCGCCAGCGCCAGCAGGCCCAGCCAGGGGTGGAACAGGGCGATGCCGGCCAGAAACACCGGGGTCCAGGGCAGGTCGAAGGCGGCGGTCAGCACCGGCGAGGAGATCAGCCGCTGCACCGCTTCCAGATCCTGCAGCCCGGTCTGCGCCGCCGGATCCGGCGCCACCGCCGAGCGGCGGATCATCGCATCGAACACCCGGTGGTCCAGCGCCGCCTGCAGCCGCGCCCCGACCCGTGCCATGATCCGGCCGCGGGCGTAGTCCAGCAGCCCCATCATGCCGTAGAGGAACACCACCAGCAAGGACAGCGCCAGCAGCGTCGCCTCCGACCGGCTGCCCAGCACCCGGTCATAGACCTGCATCATATACAGAGGCCCGGTCAGCATCAGCAGGTTCACAAAAAAGCTGAAGACCCCGGTGAACCAGTACAGCCCCCGGCTCTGCCGCCGCACAGAACGAAGCTCATCGTAGCCGCTCTTATAAATGCTTTTATTCATGGTCAGGGGTGCCTGTCTTGCGGCAGCGGGGTGCCAGGGGTGTATGCCGGAATCTGCGCCCGGTCCGGGAGGCTGCAGGACGGCTGCATCTATGCGGCAAACCGGGGGGCATGCAAACCGGTTTTTGCCAGGCCGGCCCCGGCGGCGGCGGCAGGGCTGGCATTCCGGGGGGAAACGCGGCATTGAACCGGAGAGGGGGCCGGCCCCGGGGCGCGGGCCCGGGACGGCCTGATGCGCAGCAGACCGGAGGCTGAACCGTTGACATATCCCAAGCTCACGATGACGCTGCTGGTGCGCAATGAAGCGGACATCCTGGCCGACAACATCCGTTTTCATCATGCCATGGGGGTCAGCAGCTTCATCGTGATGGACAATCTGTCCACCGATGCCACGCCGGAGCGGATCCGGGAGCTGTCGCAGGAGATCGATATCGACTATCTGCACCAGCCCGCTGATGACTACAATCAGCGCGCATGGGTTACGGAGATGGCGCGCAAGGCGGCGGCAGAGCATCAGGCGGATTGGGTCATCAACAATGATGCGGATGAATTCTGGCTGCCCGCCAGCGGTGACCTGCGCGCCTTTTGCGCCTCGCTGCCGGAGGGCACGGGGACAGTGATCGTGCCGCGCCATAATGCGGTTGTGCCGGCGCTGCCGGGCGATCTGCTGGGCGGGCGCTGCGGTCCCCGGATCAGCACAGTGTTCGAGTGCGAAAGCCGCAATGGCGAGGGCAAGCCGCTGCCTGGCAAGGTGCTGCACCGGGCCTCGGACACCGCCGAGGTGGCGCAGGGCAATCACAGCGTCGCCCATGTGCCGGGCCATGCCAGCGCGGCGCAGGGGCGGATCCGCATTCTGCATTATCCCTGCCGGACGCTGGCGCTGTATAAGGACAAGATCCGCCTGGGCGGCGCGGCTTACAGCCGCAACACTGCCCTGCCGCCGGGGGCCGGCGCCACTTGGCGCAGTCAGTATGACGGGCTGGACAGCGGCGCGGTGGAGCGCTTCTGGCGCGATCTGGCAGTGGCGCCGGAAGAGCAGGAGATCGGCCTGTTGCGCGGCGATCTGATGCGGGACACCCGGGTGGCCGTTTTTTTTGCAGAACAGGTCCGGGCCGCGGCCCAGCAGGACCTGCAGGCGGCGCGGCAGGAGCTGCTGGCGCAGAGCCGGGCAATGGTGGACGGGTTTTCGCAATCCCAAGCGGAACTGATTTCCCGGGTGCCGCGCCAGCAGCGCTGGGAACGGCCGATGTATTACAATCTGCGCTTTGCGGTGCGCAGCGCCGAGGCGCATCTGGAGCAGCTGGAATCGCTGACGGAAGCGGTGGAAGCGGCGGCGCTCTGCGCCCGGTTCGGGGACTTGCGCGATGTGTTCTCGCTGTTTCCCCGCAACAGGCATCTGCCCGCGTTCCTGGCGCGGCTGCTGGAATTGACAGCACCTGAGGCGGTGCAGCGCCTGCGGGCCGATTGCGCGGGCAAGCGGGTGATCCTGCACACCAGCTGCCATCCGCGGCGGCAGGAGTCGCAGCAGAGCGTGGCGTCTTTTGCCGGGCTGGGGCAGGACGGCTATCACCACATCATCCTGCTGGGCGCCCGTGATCCGCATCCGGAGCAGGCCACCGGCCTGGCCTTCAGTTATGACGGGCAGGTGCTGCAGCTGCCGGCCTGTGATACCTATGAAGGGCTGCACCGGAAACTGTTCTACGCCTACATGCTGCTGGATCTGCTGACCGCCCCGGCGCTGGTGGTTAAAATCGACGACAATATCCTGCTGCAGGACGCGGCCCGTTTTGCCGCCTGCCTGGACCGGGTGGCGGACAAGGGCGCGGCCTATGCCGGGCGGCGGGTCGGCACCCGGCGCCATCAGGATCAGTGGCATGGCTGGCATCTGGGCAAATGCGCCGATCCGGTGATGGAGACGCGCGGCTATCAGTACCCGCTGCCGCGGGATTATGCGGCGGGCGGCTATGGCTATGTGCTGGGCCCGGAGGGGCTGGCCGCCTGCAGCTACATGTATCTGGCGATGAAAGAATTTTTCGCCATGCCCGCGGTCGGGCTGGAGGATGCCTGCGTCGGCCATGCGATCTATGCCCAGCGGCTGGAGCTGATGGATATCTCCCAGGGGCACGGGCTCCTGGCGATGCCGGGACTGACCACCAAGGAACGGCAGCGGGTGCAGGCCGACTGGCAGGCGGCGGGCGGCGGCGCGGAGCCGGAGTGACGCTCAGGAGCGGGCCGCGGGTTGCTGCCATTTCATATGCCGCAGCTTGCGGCCCAGCACCGCCTCCACCAGATCCGGGTCGAACGGCTGGTCCAGGAAGGCAAACAGAGGCCGCCAGGCTTCGGGGTCTTTGGCATAGTCATTATAGTGCAGCGCCAGGCAGCGCCGCGGATGCGCCGCCTGCCAGCCGCGGTACAGCGCCTCTGCGCGCTCCAGCTGTTCCAGCACCGCGGCGCGGGGCATATTGCGCCACCAGCCGGAATTGCGCACCTCGGCGTGGTCGCGGGTGTTGAAGATGAAATGCGCCTCCGGCATGTAGCGGGCCAGGAATTCCAGCATCGGCTGAAACAGCCCGGGGTCCTCGTGCCAGCGGATCTCCTTGAAGCCCAGAACCCTTGTGTCCGGCTCCGGCCGCAGCACCGTGCGCAGGAAGCTGCCGGCCAGCGCCTGGCCAAAGCGGTCCGCCTCGATCGCCTCGTAGCCGAACCAGGGCTGATGCGGGCCGGAAGGGGCGCCGCGCGCCCGCATCGAGGCCGCCTGTTCCGACTGGCGCAGATCCTGCCAGGCACGCACCAGCGGCGCCAGCAGATTGGCGTTCTCGCCGCGCAGGACATGGCCCGGCAGCGCGTTCAGCATGTTCTGCAACAGCGTCGAGCCCGAGCGCCCGTAGGTGACGATGAACACGGTCTTTACGACCTGCCCGCCCCGGTGTTCTGCCATCTGCCCCTCCTGTGACACCCGCCTGCGTTCCTAGGCGCTGCGGCGGCAAAACCCAAGCCCGGAATGCGCCGCAAAGAAACCCAAAGCCCTGCCCCGGTTGTGCCCTGCGCCGGCCGGTGCCGCAGCGGCAGAGCAGGCTGCGGTTGCGGCAGCCGCGCGAGCCGGGACGGCCGCGCGCAGCCGCCCCGGGCATTGCTACCTCGAAAGAGGTAGCAGAATCGCAGATCCGCCCGATCCGTGGATAAGGTCCGGAAAACCGTACCCCGGTTGCAGGGTTATCCGCATTTTTACCAATTCTTAACACCCCGCAGGGTGTTTGTGTTGCAACCGGGCCGCACTTCCGCCCTTGGGCGGGGGGGGCGCGGCGTCAGGCGGGAATCCCTTGAAGGCAGAAAGAAAAGCGGCTTTATTGGCCGCGCGCAATGCCTCTGAAACCTCAACGCAGTCTGCCGGGGAACAGCTAAGTGAGCAGTTTTGGCGACAGTCCCTATACGGGTGCGCGGCACATCGGGAGCAGTGCTTGACAGACAAGCAAAGCGCCTGATAGCGGAGGTGCAAGCGCCCTTTTGGGGTAATGCGCTTTCTGGATGAAAAAAGATAGCTCTCAAGCAGGAGACTAAAGAGTATGGCAAACGTAGAATTCTCAGTTGATGGTGTGTCACAGGCGCTGACAGGCAGTGCCGGTGACGACGTCATCACCGTAGTAGACATGGGTAATGACGCTAACTTTGTTGCCCACACCATCGAAGGCAATGGTGGTGACGACACCGTAGTATTCAATGGCGTGCTGGGCACTGATTTTGATGCGATCGCGAACGGTTTTCAAGTTTCCGGCGGCGGCGACGACTCCGTCACAGCTACCACTGTTGAAGCATTTGAATTCGACAACGGCACCGTGACCTTTGGCGCAACTGTCAACCCCGAGTGGCTGTCCGAGAGCGCGCTGGAGCAAGCAGCCGGCAGCTCTTGGGCTGTTGACAACATCCTGGAATACGATGGTTCGAGCGTTGGCAACCATGCTGACACTTGGAGCCTGTCCACTGCCAACGGCACCGCGCTGACCACTGGCAACACCGTGACCATTATGGACGGCTCCACTGTTCAAGGCACGCTGACCACTAATGGTGCCGATGTCACCTTCACAGCGGACTCGGCCTTCCAGGCGTCGCTGAACGTTGGTGAAGAAGCGCGCGTTTCCTTCGAAGTTGTTCTGGAGAGCGATGCAGGCGACACCTTCACCGAAACCTTCACTGCTGTTGTGACCGGTGCTGCTTCCGCAGGCGCGGACACTCTGGTTGCAGGCGACGACACCGCTGCGAGCGAAGATCTGCTGGCCGGCGATGACCGCGCAACCGGTGGCGCGCTTGCCGACGAAATTTTTGGCGGCGCAGGCAACGACACCGTATTTGCAGGCGCAAACGACGCCGGTAACGACACCCTGATCGGTGGCGCAGGCGATGACATGCTGGCAGGCGGCGCAGGCGACGACCTGATTGTTGGCAACTCCTACGACGGTGACGGCACCCCTGCCGACCGTGGTGATGCAGCCAACGATGACGGCGCAAACCAGATCTTTGGCGGTGCTGGCAACGATGTGATTGCTATCGGCGGTTACGACAACGACGGCGAAGACCTGGATAACACCGCTGTTATTGGTGACGCGACTGGCGCTGAAGGCGGCGAAGCATTTGGTGGTGAAGGCAACGACTTCATTCTGGGCACTGCGTCCGGCGATGACCTGGTTGGCATGGGTGACGGCAACGACACCGTTGTTCTGGGGTCCGGCGACAACACTGTTTACGCGGGTGCGACCGACGAGGGTGAGGACAGCGTCACTGCCGGCAATGGCAACAACACCATCTTCGTGGGCGCAGGCAACGACGAAGTGACCACCGGTTCTGGTGATGACCAGATCGGTGGCGGCGCCGGTAATGACAACATCAATGCAGGTGACGGCAACAACGAAGTCTTCGGCGGCGAAGGCAACGACGACATCGACGCTGGCACCGGCAATGACACCATCTTTGGCGGCGAAGGCACCAACGACATCGACGTAGCCGCCGGTGACAACGAAGTGACCACCGGTTCCGGCGACGACGCAATCGACACTGGCGCTGGCAACGACATCATCGATGCCGGCGAAGGTACCAATGCCGTCAACGCAGGCGCGGGTAACAACGACGTCACCACCGGTGCAGGCGATGATGACATCGACGCAGCCGGTGGCAACGACACCATCGACGCGGGCGAAGGCACCAACGACATCGACGTAACCGGCGGTGACAACGAAGTGACCACTGGTTCCGGCGACGACGCAATCAACACTGGCGGTGGCAATGACACCATTGATGCTGGCGACGGTGACAATGTGATCGACGCAGGCGCGGGTAACAACGACATCACCACCGGCGCAGGTGATGATGACATCACCGTAGGTGCGGGTGACGACACCATTGATGCCGGTGCAGGTGATGATGTTATCACCCTGGGTGCTGCCGCTGGTACCGATTCTATCATCTTCACCGCAGGTAACGATGATATTTCTAACTTCCAGACCGGCACCGACACCATCGACGTGTCTGCTCTGGGCATCACCGACTTTGATGACGCCATCATCGTTTCGAACGCAGGCAGCACCATCATCACCATCGATGATGATACCTCCATCACCTACGATGCTGCTTACGACGTAAACGACTTCCTGTTCTAAGTTATCTTGGAATGAGAGTTTGAAAGGGCCCCTTCGGGGGCCCTTTTTGCATGGGGCCCTTTTTGCATCTGGATAGTGAAAAACCGCGCCGCGGGGCCGCAGGGCAGGGGCGGAGGCGTCAGGCGGCGCCGGCCTCTGCCGCCGCCGCCGCAATCCGGCGCCACCAATAGTCCAGCGACAGCCGCTGGCGCAGCGCGGCGCGCGCCGCCCCGTCCATCCGCGGGCAGGCCCAGGCGTGCCAGCGCTGCAGCCCGGCGCCGGTGATGCTGCCCGGCAGCCAGCCCGGCACCTGCACCGCCGGCAGCTGCCCGTAGGCGCCCGCCAGGCTGGGCGCGTGGATCAGCGGCACCGTGCCCTGGATCAGCGCCGCCCAGGCCTTGGGCGACGGATCCAGCCCGCCGCCCTGTGCACAGATCACAAAGGCATGGGCGCGCAGCAGCCGGGTGAACTCCGCCTCGGTCACCTCCTCCTCCACCACCGTGCACCAGCTGCGCCAGGGCCCGCGGGCCAGCGCCGTGACCTGGCGGCGGACCTCCCATTGCGGCCCCTCGCGCAGCCGGTGCGCGCAGAGCACCCGCAGCGGGCGCTCCGCCAGCGGCGGCACCGCGGGCCACAGCAGCGGCTGGTCCCTGCGGCCATCGGCAAACACCAGCCCCAGCGGCAAGGGCGCCATCCGGGGGTGGCTGGCGTCATCGAGGTTTTCGGCAAACCAGCGGATCAGCAGCGGGCTGTCCAGGATCGCCTGAATGGCGGCGCGCTCGGCGCTGTTGTAGGGCCGCCAGCGCTGATCGGTCTGCCGCGGCAGGGTGATGTCCTCGGAGCCGCTGACCAGCACGAAGGGGGCGCCCAGCCGCGGCAGGATCTGCTGCGCGAAATGCAAAAGCGCGGGGAAGGGCGCGCGCAGCGACAGGAAGATATGCCGGGGCACCCCGGGGCGCTGCTGCACCAGCCGGATCTGCGGCTGCTGCCAGTCCGACAAGAGCACCCAGTCGCAGCGTGCCGCCAGCCCGGTGATCCGGCAGGCCCCGGCGCCCTGGCCCTTGGGAAACAGGCGGGTGGAAAGAACCTGCCCCGGTGTCATCCCGCTGTCATCCCGCTGTCATCCCGCTGTCATCCTGTTTTCACCCGGTCCGCCTCCGCTGTCACAGCGCCCTTGCCGCCTCGCGCAGGGCGGCAAGGGTCTGTGCAACCTCTGCCGGGACCTGCAGATCCGGCGCCTTGCCGCTGTTGCGCGGGATGCTGGCATCAAAGAAGGCCGGGCGTTCGGGCGGGGTCAGCCCGGTATGGGCGATCAGCCGCGAGATGCCCTGGCGCATCGCTTCGGGGTCGGAGACAAACTCCATCACCGGCACGCCGTGGTTGCGGTGCAGCTGCAGCAGGTTCCGGTTGTAGGCGTTCCAGATCGCAAAGCCCTTCTCCAGCTCAAAGCCGTTGCGCCCCTGGATCGACAGCGCCACCTCGCAGGGGTCGCGGAAGATGCCGGCGCCGGTCCAGTCGGGCAGCACCTCGATCCAGTCCTGCGCCACCAAGAGGGTGCGCGGCTCCTTGAAGCCCCAGATGCCCTGGCCGCGGCGGGAGTCGATGAACAGGTCGCGCACCGATCTGTGCAGCGGCTGCCAGGTGATCTGTTCCGGCGGCGCGTGCCAGGCGCCGCCATTGGCCTCCAGCAGGTTCTCATGCATGTAGACCAGCGCCGAGGGTTCCTGCAGCCCCTTGGGGTTGAGGCCGAAACTGTGGTCCAGCACCCGGCCCATATAGAGGCCCGCTTCGCGGAAGCTGCCCGCCAATGCGCTGGTGCCGCTGCGGTGCATGCCCAGGATCAGGACACAGCGCCCGATTTGCGGTTCTGTTGCGGTTTCAGGCCCGGTTTCAGGCCCCGGTTCAGGACTGGTGCCGGGGCCCGGGCGGGTTTTTCCGGTCCGGATCCGGGTGAAGAAATCGAAAATCATCGCGGGCGCCGGTCAGATGTTGCCGGCGCGGCTGAAGACGCCGAAGAAGTTGCCGAAGATGTTGGAGATCGTCAGCGCGTCGTTGATCGGGGATTCGGTGGCCATCACAAGATCGCCCGGGTTGACCTGGAACTGGCGGGCCGAGAACAGCCCGTCCGCCGAGGTCAGATCAAGCGAGAACACCACCCGCTGCTGACGCGGCCCGCGCACGCCGGGCGCAATGGCCGACGCGGGATATTCGCGCAGGATCAGGAGGCCCTTGGGATCGGCCTTGCCGTCCTGGAAGCCGCCCGCCACAGACATTGCATCCATCGCTGACATCTCGTCCTTGGAGAAGATGTGCAGATCCTCCTCGCCGGTGGCGCCGAAGGAGAGGAAATAGCGCGCGTCCTCCTCGACAAACACCCGGTCGCCGCCGCGCAGCAGGGTGTCGAGGCGGGGATTGTCCAGCAGGGTATCGACCGAGGTGCCATAGATGCTGCGGCCGCGCACCAGCCGGATCTGCGGGTTGTTGAGGTTCGGGCTGATGCCGCCGCCGGCCGAGATCAGCCCCATCACCGTGTAGTTGCGGTCGGGCATCGGGTAGGTGCCGGGCTGGGCCACGCCGGAGACCAGATCGACCGAATTGCCGCGCCCCTCGGCCATCGCCAGCTGCACCTGGGCGGAGGGAACCACCGGCTCCAGCGCCTCCTGCAGCTTGGCGCGCGCCAGGTCCGGGGTCAGCCCGTTGACGTTCACATCGCCCACATAGGGCATGAAGATAGAGCCGTTGGCGGCCACTTTCATGTCCTGCAGCTGCACCATCTTCTGCTCGGCGGCGGTCAGGAGCGAATTGTCGTTGCTGTCCCAGATGCTCAGGGACAGCAGGTCGCCGGGCTGGATGATCTGGGTTTTGGCGCCCTGGCGGCCCTGCAGCCAGCCCAGTCGTTCCTGTTTGCCGGTCGCAGGCCAGGCCGCCACCGTGGGCAGCAGCGAGCGGTTCACCTGATACAGCGCGAAATCGGCATCGACCGCGCCGGATTCGCGCAGGATCTCCTCGCTGGCCGGGGCGCCGCCGGGCAGGCGGCTGCAGGCTGCGGGCAGGAGGATCAGGCCGGCAGCAGCCAGCCAGGGGAGAAGTTTCAGCATTGGGTGCCTGCCATTGAAGCGCTCGGGGCCCTGCCCGGATCCAGGTCCGGGCGAACCGCTTTGATTTTTGTCCGGCCAAAGGATACTGGGCTGGCTGAGAGGGTCAACAGGAACAGGCAGCAGAGCATGGGGATTCCCGCCGCAGTGGTTCTGGGCGCAACAGGGCGGATCGGGCAGCTGATGCAGCTGGCCCCGCCCGCAGGGCTGCATCTGCGGCTGCAGGCGCGGCAGCCGCAGGCCGGCCAAGGCCTGCCTGGCAGCTGGCATGTGCTGGATCCGCTGGCGCAGCCGCAGGCGCTGGCGCGCCTGGCAGAAGGGGCGGAGGCGCTGCTGTGCCTGGCAGGGCCGGTCCCGGGCCGCGGGCCGGCGGGGGGGGATGCAGAGATGGAAGACCACATCCGCCTGGGCGAGGCGGCGGTGCGGGCCGGCGCCGCGGCGGGCTGCCGGGTGCTGCTGGCCTCTTCGGCGGCGGTTTACGGCGCGCAGGGCGGTCTCTTGGATGAGGATGCGCCGCTGCAGCCTGCCAATGCCTATGGCGCGGCCAAGGCCGCAATGGAGCGGCGCTGCGCCGCCCTTGGGGCGGATCTGGGGGTGCCGGTCTGCGCCTTGCGGATCGGCAATATCGCCGGCTTTGACGCGATCCTCGGCGGCTGGCGGCAGGGGTTCACTCTGGACCGTTTTGCCGATGGCGCCAGCCCGCGGCGCAGTTATATCGGCGTGCAGGCGCTGGCGCAGGTGCTGGGGGCGCTGCTGGTGCTGCGGGATCTGCCGTCCGTGCTGCCGCCGGTGCTGAATGTGGCGCAGCCCGGCGCGGTGGAGATGGCGGCGCTCTTGCAGGCGGCGGGCAAGCCCTTTGGCACCCGCCCCGCGCCGGCCGGTGCAATTGCGCAGGTGGCCCTGGACACCGCCCGGCTGCAGGCGCTCTTGCCGTCGCCGCTGGCCGCGGCGGATCCGGCGCAGATGGCGGCGGAATGGGCCGCCCTGGAGCCGTGTTTCACCTGATCAGAGCCGAATATCAAAAAGGAGCAGAGCTGCCGATGACCTGGCGCAAACGGATTTTCGACCTTTTCTTTGCCAGCCTGCTGATCCTGCTGCTGGGCCCCGTCCTGCTGCTCTTGATGGGCTGGCTGCTGTGGAAGGAGGGGCGGCCGCTGTTTTATGTGGCCGAGCGGATGAAGGGGGTGGATCAGCCATTCAATCTCTGGAAGCTGCGCACGATGACGGTGGTGGAGACGGACACCGGGGTTTCGGGCGGCGACAAATCGGCCCGCATCACCGGCACCGGCGCCTGGCTGCGCTCAAAACGGCTGGATGAGGTTCCGCAGCTGTGGAACATTCTGAAGGGGGACATTTCCTTTGTCGGGCCGCGGCCGCCCCTGCGCCAGTATGTCGAGGCCAATCCTGCGCTGTACGCCAGGGTGCTGCAATCGCGCCCCGGCGTCACCGGCCTGGCGTCGGTCACCTATCACCGCCACGAGGCGGCGCTGCTGGCGCGTTGCAAGAGTGCGGAAGACACCGATGCGGTCTATACCCGGACCTGCGTGCCGATGAAGGCGCGGCTGGACCTGATCTACCGGCGCCATCAGAGCATGTGCTATGATTTCGACCTGGTGTTTCAGACCATTGGCAATATTTTCCGCCGGGGGTAGCGTGCAATGCGGTTGATTCCCGTGCTGCCCGCCTGTCCGGGCGCCGCGATGGCGCGGCAGAGCCGGAACCGGGGCAATCGCAGCAAGAAACCGGCGGTTTTTCGCCGTTTGGCGGTTTTGCGGCAGAGCATAACCGGTTATCAAAGGCAAAACCGGTTATGATAGGATTTGAGTTTTAAAACGCGCGCCGCAGGTGTTTCTGCTGCGCTATTCTGGTTAAGTCATTTTCCCTGCTGCCCGGCCGCGCAAGCAGCCGTAAGGGCAGGACGACCGCAATAGCAGGAAAAAAGTGCAGGCATTTGCATATGGCAGTTGAGGGCAGGCGGGCATGTATAATCTGATCAGTGCGCTTTCGCGCAGGCAGAAGTCCTACGTATTTCTGGCCGCTGACCTGGCGCTGCTGCCGCTGGCGCTGCTGTTCACCCTGGAGGTACAGCCGCTGCCGGATCCGGCGCTGATGACTCTGGGATCCCTGCTGCCGGTGCTGCCCTATGTGATGGCCGCTGCCGCGGCGCTGGCGCTGTGGCTGGGACTGCCGCATGTGCAGCTCAACGCCTATGAGCGCCATGCCGCGGTGCAAAGCGCGCTGCTGGCGGGCGGCACCGCGCTGGTGCTGGCGCTGCTGGCCGCGGTCTTTGGCCCGGCGCTTGGTTCTGGCACCTATGTGGTGTTTGCGATCTGCTATTTCCTGTTCATGGTGGTGGCGCGCGCGGCGATGCTGCAGGTGGTGCTGGCGGTCTACCGCCGCGCCCAGCCGCGCTGCCGGGTGCTGATTTACGGGGCCGGCAATACCGGCACCCAGCTGGCCCAGGCGCTGAAGGCGCATGACGGCATCGATCCGGTCGCCTTTGCCGATGACAATTCCTCGCTGCAGGGGCTGACCCTGGTCGGGCTGCCGGTGTTTGCGCCGTCGCGGATTGCTGAAATTGTCCAGGCGCGCGGGATCCGCCGGGTGCTGCTGGCGATGCCCTCGCAAGGCCAGCCGCGCCAGGCGCAGATCACCCAGCGGCTGCAGAAACTGGGGCTGGAGGTGCAGGCGCTGCCCTCCTTTGCCCAGCTCATCGGCGAAGAGGCGCTGGTCGACAAGCTGACGCCGGTGGCGCCGCAGGCCTTCCTGGGCCGCGCCGCGCGCAACGTGCCGCTGAAGGACGCGGCAGGGTCTTATCAGGGCAAGGCGGTGCTGGTCTCGGGGGCGGGCGGCTCGATCGGGTCGGAGCTGTGCCGCCAGGTGCTGACCTGCCGGCCCGCGAAACTGGTGCTGTTCGAACTCAGCGAACTGGCGCTCTATAATGTGCATCAGGAGCTTGGGCCGCTGGCCGAGGCGGCCGGCATCGAGCTGGTGCCGGTGCTGGGATCGGTGACCGATCCGCGCCAGGTGCGGATGGTGCTGAATGCCCATGCGGTGCAGGTGCTGCTGCATGCTGCCGCCTATAAACATGTGCCGCTGGTCGAGGCGAACCCGCTGCCGGGCCTGGCCAACAATGTCTTCGGCACCCAGACCCTGGCCCGCGCCGCCGCCCGGGCCGGCGTCGAACGCTTCATCCTGATCTCCTCGGACAAGGCGGTGAACCCGGCCAATGTGATGGGCGCCTCCAAACGGATGGCGGAACTGATCGTGCAGGATCTGGCGACCCGTTTCGGCACCCGCACCGTGTTCACCATGGTGCGGTTCGGCAATGTGCTGGGATCAAGCGGCTCGGTGGTGCCGCTGTTTCAGGAGCAGATCAGCCGCGGCGGGCCGGTCACCGTGACCGACCCGAATGTGAAACGCTTCTTCATGACCATCAGCGAGGCGGTGCAGCTGGTCTTGCAGGCCGGCGATATGGCCGAAGGCGGCGAGGTGTTTGTGCTGGACATGGGCGCGCCGGTGCCGATCCTGCAGCTGGCCCGCCAGGTGATCGAAAGCGCCGGCCATTCGGTGCGCGACGCAGACCACCCGGAGGGCGATATCGCCATCGAGATCATCGGGATGCGCCCCGGCGAGAAGATGGAGGAGGAGCTGACCCTGACCGGGGAGCTGGTCGGCACCCGCCATCAGAAGATCTTCTGCACCCGCGAAACCGTGCTGTCGGAGATCGAAGTGGCGGTCCTGCTCAGAAGCCTGCGCCAGGCGGTGGCGGCCGGCGACGAGGCGGCGGCGCGGCAGGTGATCAAGCGCTGGGTCGAGGGCTATTGCCAGCCGCCGGCCCCGGAGCGCAAAAGCTCCTGACCCCGCAAACCCCCGGTATCAGACCCGTCTGCCCTGCCCGGGCGCGCGGCCCTGGTGCGGCCCCGGTGCGGCTCTGGGGATGCAGTGGCAGTGAAACTGCCGCCGCCGGGGCCGCGGCAATTGATCCAGCCTTGCCAATCATGCTCTAAACGGGGCAACAGGTGGCAAGCCCGGGCCGCGAGACCCGGCACAGGCAGTTCCGAAAAGGCAGGTTTTCCCGTGACCCCGATCAAGACACTTGTGTGCAGAGCCGCGCCGGCTGCGCTGCTGTGGCTGGCGGCCGGGCCGGCTCTGGCCCTGGGGCCGGAGATCACCCGCGCGGGCCACGGCGCGGCGCCCGGCACCGAAGCCGCCGCGCCGCGGCTGAAGCCGCTGCCGCCGCCCAGTCTCAACTTCTATGGCTCGCCGGGGATCATCGATACCCCCAGCGCCGAAATGCTGCCCGACGGCCAGTATGCGGTCACCTATTCCTGGTTCGGCGGCACCTCGCGCTACAACATCACCGTGCAGGCGCTGCCCTGGCTCAGCGCCTCGTTCCGCTATAACGGCATCCAGGATCTGGGGCTGTTCGGCTTTGACACCTATTACGACCGCGGCTTTGACGTGCGCGCCCGGCTGTGGCGCGAGCGCGGCTGGCTGCCCGAGGTCACCATGGGGCTGCAGGATTTTGCCGGCACCGGGGTCTATGCGGCAGAGTATTTTGCCGCCACCAAACGGTTTGAGGGCGCCGCCCTGGGCTGGGGCAGGGCGCCCGGGCGGCTGAAACTTTCGGCAGGCCTGGGCTGGGGGCGGCTGGGCAGCAGCGGCGCCATCGGTTCCACCGGCGGTCCCAGGCCGTCCTTCGTGGGCGGCTCGACCGGCGGCCAGCTGGCCACAGACCAATGGTTCCGCGGCGATTTCGCGCCTTTCGGCGGCTTTGAATGGCAGCCCGATGAACGCTGGAGCCTGAAGGCGGAATATTCCACCGACGCCTATGTGACCGAGACGCAGGTCTCGGACGTGTTCGAGCGCAGATCCTCGCTCAACTACGGGGTCGAGTACCAGTATTCCGACCGGGTCCGCCTCGGCGCCTATTACCTGTACGGCTCGGAAATCGGCTTTACTGCGCAGATCCAGCTGAACCCGGACAATCCGCCGACGCCGATGGCGGTGCCCGCGCCGCATCCCGTTATCCCGCGCCGCCAATGGGCCACGGAGCCCGGCCACTGGGGCCAGGACTGGGCGGCCAGCGAAACCCGAAAGCGGCAGTTCCGCGACCTGGCCGCCGAGACGCTGAAGGCGGACGGGCTGGTGCTGGAGGCGATCACCCTGACCGGCACCACCGCCGAGCTGCGCTACCGCAACAACCGCTACCGGTCGCAGGCGCAGGCCGCAGGCCGCGCCGCCCGGGCCCTGGCCCAGGCGCTGCCGCCCTCGGTCGAGACCTTCCGCCTGGTGCCGGTGCGCCGCGGCCTTGGCCTGGCGGTGCTGGAGGTGCGGCGCTCGGATCTGGAGGCGCTGGAATTCGATGCGGATGCATCGGACGCGCTGAGTGCCGCCGCCGGTGTCCGCGATGCCGGGCCGCTGCCGGACGACGCGATTTTCTCGGGTGAGCTGTACCCGGCCTTTGCCACCTCGGTCAGCCCCTATACCCAGCCCGCCTATTTCGATCCCGAAAAGCCGTTCCGGCTGGATGCCGGGCTTGATTTTTCCGCCTCTTATGCGCCGGCGCCGGGCTGGCGCCTGGCCGGCACCATCCGCCAGCGGCTGGCCGGCAATGTGAAGAACGGCCGCGCCTCCAACTCGGTGCTGCCGCATGTGCGCACCGACCAGGTGGAATACGCCCAGTACGGCACCACCCTGGAAAACCTCTACGCCAGCCGTCTGTGGAAGCCGGGCCGCAATCTTTATGCCCGCGCCACCGCGGGCCTGTTCGAGAGCATGTACGGCGGGGTCTCGGGCGAGCTGCTGTGGAAGCCGGTCAACAGCCGCATCGGCCTGGGGGTGGAAGGCAATTACGTGGTGCAGCGCGATTTCGACCAGCGCTTTGGCTTCCGCGACTACCGCACCTTCACCGGCCATGCCTCGGCCTATGCGGAACTGGGCAAGGGCTATCTGATGCAGGTCGATGCGGGCCGCTACCTGGCGGGCGATTACGGCGGCACCTTCAGCCTCAACCGCGAGTTCAACAACGGCTTCCTGATCGGCGCCTTCTTTACGCTGACCAATGTCTCGGCCGAGGATTTCGGCGAAGGCTCCTTTGACAAGGGGTTCCGCTTCCGCATCCCCGTCGACTGGCTGTTGGGCAAGCCGTCGCGGTCGGGCTTCGGCCTGACCATCCGCCCGACCCAGCGTGACGGCGGCCAGCGGGTATCGGTGCCGGACCGGCTTTACGGCTCGGTGCGCGAGGCCCACCGCAAGAGCCTGGAAGAACAGCGCGCGAGGTTCTGGGAATGAGCATGATCAGGATGGCCGCCGCCCTGGCCGGGCTGGCGCTGGTGCTGGCGGGCTGTGCCAAAGGCCCGGAGAAAACCCCGGCGGAGCTGGAAGTGCTGCGGGCGGTGGGCGCGCAGATCACCAAACGCCGCAGCGCCGCCCCGCCGCCGGTGCAGCTGACCCGGGCGCTCTTGGACCAGCAGAGCCAGGCCTATATCGAGGTGGTGGTCGAAAACCGCGATGCCAGGGCCTATCTGACCCGCGCCCTGACGCGCCGCGACAGCAGCCCCGGCGCGATCGAGGTCTGGCGCACCCAGGACAATGTCTCGCTGGCCTTGCGCAGCGGCATGGTGATTGCCACCCGCGGCCTTGGCGGCGGGCTGTTGTCGGCGCAGGTGCCGGCTGCTGACGGCAGGGCCGGCCCGGCGCGCGGCGGCGCGCGGCGCTATACGGTGCGCGCCAAGGGCAACGGTCAGACGGTGCTGAGCATGGCCTGCAGCCTGCAGGATCTGGGCCCCGAGCCGGTGGAGATTGTCGAGGTGACCCATCCCGCCCGCCACCTGCAGGAGCGCTGCGAGGGCGGCGGCGGCGTGGTGGTCAATGACTACTGGATCGATTCCCGCTCCGGCCGCAATCAGGTTTGGCAGTCGCGGCAATGGGCCGGGCCGGAAACCGGATATGTGCGGATCCGCCAGCTGCGGCTGTGACCGGCGCGCGGAGTCTGCCGGTTTGCCGCGGCTTTGCGGCAACGGGCGGAAAAAATCCGCGAAGCAAACCGGATTTCAACAGTTTTGCGGCTATTCCATACGTTGAAAAGAAAAACCGCCTCCCCTAAGGTCGCCTCAACAGCATGTTTCCACAGTTCTCCAGAGGAGTTTGAAAATGAAGACCATTGTTACCGCCCTGACCCTGGCCGCCCTGGCTTCCGCAACCGCCGTTTCGGCCCAGACCGCCCCCGCGCCGAACGGCGCTGGCGGCGGCGGCATCGCCGGCACCGGTCTGAGCGTTGGTGCCGCAGCGGGTGCCTTGGCTGGCCTGGTTGTGCTGGGCGTGGTTGCCAATGACGACGACGAAGTCGGCACCACCACCACCACCACCACCACCAACTGATTGCTTGCCGCGCCGCTGGCGCAGGCATGAGTTCAGGGAAACGGGCCTCGAAAGAGGCCCGTTTTCTGTTGTGGGAGCAGGTCCTCCGCTCTGCAGGCGCAGGGGGGGGCATGGTGTCCGCATCGTGGGCATCGGCAACCTGCCGGCCACCATGTTCCTGGGACTGCCCGGCGCCTGTGCGGGCGCTGACACCATCTTCGGTTTCCACGGCCCCTCGCGCAGCGGCTGCCGCCGCGCGCAGGAGGCGTTCGATTGCTTCAGCCAAGGGACGGCAGATGACTGCCCGCAGCGCTGCTTGAGCGCTCTGGCTTGCCCCTCTGCGGGCGGGCGGTTATCACGAAGCTGACTGTCAAAGCCCCGGTGCGATGCCCGGCACCGGGGTCCGCGGCATCCAGAGGGTCAAGGGAGAACGTCTCATCGTGTTGTCATCCTTGTTCCAGAAGCTCGGCGGGTGGGCCGGACGGGGCGAAACCTTTCCTGATCCGGCACCGGATACACCGCTCTGCGTGATCGGGGATGTGCATGGCTGTTTGCCGGTGCTGGAGCGCATACTTCAACAGGTGCCGCAGGATCACCGGATCATTCTAGCCGGGGATTATATCGATCGGGGCGAGCAGAGCGCCGAAGTGCTGCGTTATCTCAGCAGGCGCCCGGATCTGACCTGCCTGATGGGCAACCACGAGGACATGCTGCTGCGCTTTCTTCAGGATCCCGGCCGCGAGGGCGGACGCTGGATCAGAAATGGCGGGCTGCAGACCCTGGCCTCCTTCGGCATCCGCGGTGCCCGGGCCCAGATGACCAGGGAGGAGCTTACCGACTGCCGCAACCGGCTGCAGGCGGCGATGGGGGAGGAGCTTACCGGCTGGGTGGCCGGGCTGGAAAACGCGGTTCTGTCGGGCAATGTGCTGGCCGTCCATGCCGGAGCGGATCCGCGCGCCGCCCCGGAAGAGCAATCAGAGGAGACGCTGATGTGGGGGCACCCGGATTTCTTCCGCTTCCCGCGGCGGGACGGGATCTGGGTGGTGCATGGCCATACCATCGTCAGCGAGGCGGTGGCGGAACAGGGCCGGATTGCGATTGATACGGGGGCCTATGCAACCGGAACCCTGTCCGCCGTCTGCCTGGATGGCAGCGCGCCGGGGTTTCTCACTGCGAAAATGTGACAGGGCCCTCGGTTGCGCAATTTGAGGGCTCCGCGCCCAACGCGCTTGCCCAAACGGCCAACCCAACCCCCAATCACAAACCCGCAGGCTCTTGTCATGAGCAAGGGGCAGCGGCGGCAGGTCACTAAGATTTGCGGCGGGCGGGACAGCCGGCTTTGGTCATTCGCGCCTGCGTTCCATACCCGGTTGAAATTCCACCGCGCCGGCGGGGCGCCTGGGGGCGCCGTTCCGGGCAATCCTGCCACCGATTTTCGTGCCGGAAAGGCTTGGCCCCTCCGCCGACAGAAAGCGCAATTCGCTGACATTGCCGAGCAGGCTGATCCCCTCCCAGCTGATATTGTAGCCGTCCTTGATCAGGAAAGCCCGGGTGTTGGCCGGCGTTGTACTCTCGAAGATCGAGTCGCTGACCTGGATGTTGTGCGGCATCAGATGCGCGTTGCTTTCGTTCAGCAGGCCGTTGCGGTTGAGCACGGTGACAACCACCCCGTTGGGGCTGTCGATGAACTCGCTGCCGGAAATGCTGATGTTGTGGTTCTGCTTGCTGGGGTCGAAATCGGCGCTGGTTTTATACAGGCTCTTGATGTCGATGCCGCTGACGCCGTTGCCGTGGAACACCGAATTCAGCACCTTGCCGTCCTTGAAGCCGCCCGCGGCATCAAGCCCGTCGCGGTGGTTGCCTTCAAAGAAACTGTCCGAGACCGTCATCCGCTCGGGGCCGTCGCCGCTGGGGGTCGCGGTGGTCTTGATACCGTCGCCCAGAGAATTGCGGAAATGGCTGCCGGTCACCGTGGCGTCATCGCCGCCGACAATGCGGACCTGGTAGAAGCCGCCCTCGAAAGCGCTGCTGTCGAGGCTGAAACGGTCGCCGTTCTGCACGTCGATATGCATCGAGACATTGCCGGAAAACGCGCTGTTCTCGACGGTGACCCCGTCGCCGTCGACCACCAGCACGCGCTTGGTGTGGTAATCCTTGCCCGACGCCGGGTTGGCGGCGCTGTAGCCGGTCTTTGGCGCGTTCACCACGTCGAAGGTGACATTGCTGACGGTCACCCCGTCAGACAGGTTGAACAGCGCCGAGGTGTCGGTGGCGGAGGTGGTGCGCACATCCAGGCCCGCGCCCTGGGTTGCGGTCAGGGTGAAGTTCTCCGGAAGCCGCAGGTTCGACCCCGAGATCTGGTAGGTATCCTCAAGAACAAGTGTG
>NZ_JBVVXU010000040.1:0-18977 GCF_055902035.1 Leisingera sp. SA215
TGCGGCCACACCTGCGCGCGGTGCGGGCGCCTCCTGACGCAAAGCAAAACCGCCGCGGCCTTGCGGCGCGCGGCGGTTCGTTTTCTTCACTCCTGCAAGGGCTTACAGGTTCGGGTACAGCGGGAACCTGGCGCAGAGATCCGCAACCTTGGCGCGCACCGCGGCCTCCACATCCGCATTGCCGTCTTCACCGTTGGCGGCCAGCCCGTCGATCACCTCGATGATCAGATCGGCGATCTGGCGGAACTCTGCCTCGCCGAAGCCGCGGGTGGTGCCTGCCGGGGTGCCCAGACGCAGGCCGGAAGTCACGGTGGGCTTTTCCGGGTCGAACGGGATGCCGTTCTTGTTGGTGGTGATATGGGCCCGTCCCAGCGCCTTGTCGGCGATATTGCCGGTGACGCCTTTGGGGCGCAGGTCGACCAGCATGACATGGGTGTCGGTGCCGCCGGTGACAATGTCCAGCCCGCCCTGGATCAGCTGGTCCGCCAGTGCCGCCGCGTTGGCGCGGACCTGCTTCTGGTAGGCCTTGAACTCCGGCTTCAGCGCCTCGCCGAAGGCCGCCGCCTTGCCGGCGATCACATGCATCAGCGGGCCGCCCTGGATGCCGGGGAAGATCGCCGAATTCACCTTCTTGGCTATGCCCTCGTCATTGGTCACGATCATGCCGCCGCGCGGGCCGCGCAGGGTCTTGTGGGTGGTGGTGGTGGCCACATGCGCGTGCGGGAACGGCGAGGGGTGCTCACCGGCAGCGATCAGACCCGCGATATGGGCCATGTCGACCATGAAATAGGCGCCGACGCTGTCGGCGATTTCGCGGAATTTGGCAAAGTCGATCTGGCGCGGGATGGCGGAGCCGCCGGCGATGATCAATTTGGGCTGGTGCTCGGTTGCGAGAGCCTGGATCTGATCGTAGTCGATCAGGTTGTCGCTTTCGCGCACACCATAGTGAACCGCGTTGAACCACTTGCCCGACTGGTTCGGGCGGGCGCCATGGGTCAGGTGGCCGCCGGAGGCCAGATCCATGCCCAGAATGGTGTCGCCGGGCTGGATCAGCGCCTGGAACACACCCTGGTTCGCCTGGCTGCCGGAGTTCGGCTGCACATTGGCATATTCGCAGCCGAACAGCTGCTTGGCGCGGTCGATGGCCAGGTTTTCGGCGACGTCGACATACTGGCAGCCGCCATAGTAGCGGCGGCCCGGGTAGCCTTCGGCGTATTTGTTGGTGAGGACGGAGCCTTGCGCTTCCATCACCGCGGCCGAGACGATGTTCTCGGAGGCAATCAGCTCGATCTCGTCGCGCTGGCGGCCCAGCTCGGCTGTGATCGAGGCATAAAGTTCAGGATCGCGCTCCGACAGCGCTTGGGTGAAAAAGAGGTCTTTGGACATTCGGGGCTCCTGTCTATCCAGTCCAGCCTAGCCCTGCGGCAACGCAGTTCATCGACTGCATCAGCGGGACCGGCACTGTTGAAGGCTTCTTGGCGCGCTCTTCCCGCAGGAGGCGCACTTGTGTCTTGTGAATTTCGCGCAGCATGGTTTCGACTTGGCCAAAGCGGGCGCGCAGGCGCGGGAAGCGGTTGGCGAGACCGTTGTCTCCTGTGAGGAACAGGATCGCCTCCCGGGCCAATTGGTACTCGCTACGGATGGTTCCAAAGATCCGATCGCGGATTTCCGCGTCCTGCACCAGCGTGGCGTAATCCGCAGCAATCTCCATATCGCTTTGCAGAAGGGTCTTTTCGACCTCATCCACCACCAGGCGGAACAGTGGCGAATTTCTGAACATGTCCTGCAGGACCGCATCACCGCGCGCGCCGCGGAACTTGCGGAAGCTGGCCACCGCCGAGCCGAATCCGTACCAGCCGGTGATCATGTGGCGGTTCTGCGACCAGGCAAAAACCCAAGGAATAGCTCGCAGGTCATCCAATGAACCGGCGCCGAACCGGCGCGCGGGGCGCGAGCCTATTTTGAGCATCGCCAGCTCTTCCACCGGGCTGGCCTGCTGGAAGTAATCCAGGAAACCTGGCGCATTCAGCAGGTTGGAATAGGCTGCCTGGGACATGCCTGCGAGGGCCTCGAAGGCGTCGTCATGCTCCGGATTGACCGGCGGCGTGTCCTCCTGCAGCGAATGACGCAGCACCGACGAGGCCATCAGCTCCAGCTGGTGCAGCGCGGTGCCGCGGTTGGCGTATTTGGAGCTGACCACCTCGCCCTGTTCGGTGATCCGCATCTGGCCTGCGATGGTGCCCGCAGGCTGTGCGGCGATCGCACGTTCGGCTGGGGCGCCGCCGCGGGAGACCGAGCCGCCGCGGCCGTGGAAAAAGACCGGCTTCATCCGGTGCGCCGCCAGGGTGCGGGTGATCAGGCGCTGCGCCTTCTCCAGCTCCCAGGTGGAACACAGGAAACCGCCATCCTTGTTGCTGTCGGAATAGCCAAGCATCACCTCGATCCGGTTGTCCCCGGATTTCAGCGAGCGGCGGGCAAAGGGCACATCCAGCAGGCCATTCAGAATACCGGGCGCTGCGCGTAAATCGCCGATGGTCTCAAACAGCGGCACCACCTTGAGTGCCGCCTTCTCCGCTCCGAATCCGGCATAGCGCGCCAGCAGATAGACGCCGAGCAGGTCATCAGTGGAGCGGGTCATCGACAGAATGAACGGACCCATCGCCTGCGGGTCTTCACCCGCACCGGCATCGCGCATCAGCCGCAGCAGTTTCAACAGCTCGCCGCTTTGCGGGCTAAGTTCATCCGGCATCACATAGGCCAGCGAGGCGCTGCCGAGCTCGCGGCGCAGACGGGCGGACCATTCGGCGCTGCCGAATTCCGGCACCTCGCCGGAACGCGCCCAGATCTCGGTCAGGGTCTCGGTGGTTACGGTGGAATTCTGGCGGATATCAAGCGTCACCGTGCGGAAGCCAAAGACATCGGCCTGCCAGCGGATCGGACGCACATAGCGGGCCGCCAGCCGGTTGGCGCCGATCTCCTCCAGCGCCACCTCAACCCGGGTGAGGTCGCTGATGAAGTCTCCCAGATGCGCATAGGCGCCGGGTTCTTCTGCAGCGGTTGCCTTGATACGGGCCAGGATGGCTGTCAGTGCCTGGCGGAAGACCTCGCCCGGATTGCGCGCAGCGAGACCGGCCATGCCGGGAGCCGCTTCAATAATAACAGCCAAGCGGGAAGAAGCGCTGTCCGGCAGTGCAAACACGGCTGCGGAAATGGAAATCCGTTCAGCCGCGGTGGTCAGCGCCTTCTGATAGCGCTTGAGGATCGCCGCTCGGTTGGCCGTCAGCGCTTCGGCAGTGGCCTCAACCGTCACGTTCGGATTGCCGTCACGGTCGCCGCCGATCCAGGAGTGGAATTTCACGCAGGGTGCGTCCGCGGTCGCGCCCAGCCGCGGTTCGGCAGCAGCAATATAGCGTTCGAACAGCTGCGGCACCGCCTCATACAGGCTGTCGCGAAAGAACTGCAGGCCCCACTGGATTTCGTCCTGCAAGCTGGGCCGTTCGCGGCGCAACTCGCCTGTCATCCACAACAGATCGATCTCCGAGCGCAAATCCTCCAGCAGATCGGCACGCTCGCGCGGGGTCCAGCGCTTGGCCTCCAGCGACACCAGCCCGCGGTAGATACGGCGGTGGATTTCCAGGATCGTAACCCGCTTGGCTTCGGTCGGATGCGCGGTCAGCGTCGGGCCGATCGAAAACTGGCTGGCAACCTCCCGCAGGCGCTCTGGCGTGGCCAGCTCACCAGCCAGATCCAGGGCGCGGGCAAAGCTGCCTTCGACCACTTCCGGCCCGTCCTGGGTTTCGGCCAAGCGGCGGTCGCGCATGGCGGCGTTTTCCTCGACGATCTTCAGCAGCTGGAACCAGATGTTGAAGGCCTGCATATACGCGGTCTCGGGCTGGCCATCAGCCAGATCCCAGGCGGATTCGCTGATGGCTCTTTCCGCCACTTCAGGTGCGCGCTGGCGCAGGACGTCCAACCAAAGGGTGCGCAGCTCAGAACGGAGTTCCGCGGCATAGCCGGTTTCTTCAGTTCCTTCGGTGGTGTTTTCGGCCGGATCTCCCATCACATCACCCGGTCGCGCGGTTCGCGCCCTGCAAAGAAATCAGTCAGATTGTCGAGCACCCGGAAGCCCATCGCCTCGCGCGCCTCACGGGTGGCGCTGCCCAGATGCGGCAGCATCACCAGGTTGTCGCAGTCCATCAGGTCCGGATTGATGCGCGGTTCGCCATCGAATACATCCAGCCCGGCGCCGCCAATGGTTTCGAACCACAAGGCCCGGGACAAAGCCAGTTCGTCGATTATCTCGCCGCGGGCCGTATTAATAAGGAATGCGTCCGGCTTCATCAGGTTCAGCATCCGGGTGTTGATAAGATGCCGGTTTGCAGCCCCCCCGGGGCAATGCAATGACACGAAATCGCACTGCGGCATCAACTCTTCCAGGCTGTCGGCCTGAGTAGCATTGCAGCGGGCCAGAATATCCGGCGACACGCGGGAGCGGTTCTGAACCACGATCTTCATGCCAAAGCCATGGTGCGCGCGACGGGCCATCTCCTGGCCGATGCGGCCAAAGCCGACGATGCCCAGTGTCTTTCCGGAGACTTTGGTGCCGACCAGATGGGTCGGACGCCAGCCGGTCCACCTGCCAGCACGCACTTCACGCTCACCCTCGCCTGCCCGGCGGGCAACCATCAGGAGCAGTGTCATGGCGATGTCGGCGGTGCATTCGCTAAGGACATCGGGAGTGTTGGTCACAGTCATGCCGTGGCCTGCTGCCCCAGGCATATCGATATGAGAGTAGCCCACACCATAGTTGGCGAGGATACGCGCCTGGGGCTTGGCGATATCGAACGACTTGGCGGAAATCTTGTCTGTCACTGTCGGCAGCACCGCGTCATAAGACGTCAGCGCGTCACGCAACTCTGCTTCGCTCAGCGGCTTGTCATCCGTGTTCAGCACAGCATCAAAAGCTTCAGAAAGCTGCGCCTCAACTGCGGCGGGCCAGCGGCGGGTCACCAGAACCTTTGGCTTTGCCATGATTTCTTCTCCCTGTGGTGCCTATGCTTGATTAATGCGCTCCACCCCTGCCATTGCCCCAGGCCAGGGGTGGAGCATCGCGCCTGTTCCGTGGCCGGATCAGGCGGCGTTCTTTTTCATCACGCTTGCGATGGTTTCGCCGATCACGGCGGGGTTTTCGGCAACGGTCACGCCAGCCGCCGACAGGATCTCCACCTTCTCGGACGCCGACTCGCCAAAGGCCGAGATGATTGCACCCGCGTGGCCCATCGTGCGGCCTTTGGGAGCGGTCAGACCTGCGACATAGGCCACAACCGGCTTGGTCACATGGTTCTTGATGTAATCCGCCGCTTCCGCCTCCTGCGGGCCGCCGATTTCACCGATCATCGCGATAACCTCGGTTTCCGGATCCTTCTCAAACCATTCAAGGATGTCCTTGAAGGAGGAGCCGTTGATCGGGTCGCCGCCAATGCCAACCGAAGTGGAAATTCCCAGCCCCAGTTCTTTCAGCTGTGCCGCAGCCTCATAACCCAATGTACCCGAACGGCCGATGATACCCACGGTGCCCGGCAGATAGATGTGGCCCGGCATAATGCCCAGCAGCGCCTTGCCCGGCGAAATGGTGCCCGCGCAGTTCGGACCCGTAAGGATCATCCGCTTGTCCTTGGGATAGCGGTACATGTAACGCTTCACGCGGATCATGTCCTGAGCCGGGATGCCGTCGGTGATGCAGACACAGTAGTGGATGCCCGCATCCGCCGCTTCCATGATGGAATCGGCTGCAAACGGCGGTGGCACGAACACCAGGGAGGCATTGGCGCCGGTGGCTTCAACGGCTTCTTTCACGGTGTTGAAGACCGGCACGCCTTCAACCGTTTCGCCGCCTTTGCCCGGCACCACGCCGCCAACGACATTGGTGCCATATTCGATCATGTCCTTGGTGTGGAACCGGGCGATCTTGCCGGTAATGCCCTGGACGATGACTTTGCTTTCGCGATCGAGAAGGATGCTCATTTGACTGCCCTCACACGAGTGTTTTGGTCGAGGTCGTTTTTCCACGCGCCAACGGCGCGCTCAGCGGCTTCCATCAGCGAAGTTGCGCGGATCAGCGGCAGGCCGGACTGGGCCAGGATCTTCTGGCCTTCCTCCACATTGGTGCCCGCAAGGCGGACGACCACGGGCACGTCGACTTCAACTTCCCGCAGCGCCTGAACAACGCCTTCGGCCACCCAATCGCAGCGGTTGATGCCGGCGAAGATGTTGACCAGAACCGCCTGCACATTGCTGTCGGACATCACCAGGCGGAACGCCTTGGCAACCCGTTCCGGTGTGGCACCGCCGCCGATATCCAGGAAGTTGGCAGGTTCGCCGCCGGCCAGCTTGATGGTGTCCATGGTTGCCATCGCCAGGCCTGCGCCGTTCACGATGCAGCCGATATTGCCCTCAAGCCCGACATAGGACAGGCCGCGGTCAGCGGCGCGGCTTTCGCGCGGATCTTCCTGGCTCTTGTCGCGCAGCTCAGCGATCTGCGGGTGACGGAACAGGGCGTTGTCGTCAAAGGTCATCTTCGCGTCCAGCGCGATGACCCGGTTGTCCGAGGTGACCACCAGCGGGTTGATCTCAACCATTGTGGCATCCAGTTCGGAAAACGCCTGGTAGCAGCCCTTGAGGGTGCGCACCATCTGCTGCGTCATTGCCGGCTCGATCCCCAGCTTGAACGCGATCTCGCGTGCCTGGAAGTCCTGCAGGCCAACGGCCGGCTCAACGGTCGAACGCACGATGGACTCGGGGCGCTCGGCAGAAATCTCTTCGATCTCCATACCGCCTTCAGACGAGGCAACGATCATCACCCGCTGGCTGGAACGGTCCAGCACAAAGCCCAGATAGATCTCGCGGGCGATCGGCACCGCACCTTCGACATAGACGCGGTAGATGCCTTTGCCTTCAGGGCCGGTCTGATGGGTCACCAGCTTTTTGCCGAACAGGTTCTCGGTCGCCTCATAGATCTCGGCTTCCGAGTTGCACAGTTTGACGCCGCCCGCCTTGCCGCGGCCGCCGGCGTGGACCTGGGCTTTGACGATCCATTTGTCGCCGCCCAGTTCCCGCGCGCGGTAGGCCGCCTGCTCGGGGCTGTAGGCCAGCGCACCCGGGGGTACGGCCACGCCGAAGTTGCTAAGAACTTCCTTGGCCTGGTATTCATGGATATCCATGGGTCTCTCCTCCTCGTGGAGCTTTTATTCGGCGGCTGCCAGCGCCGCTGCGTAATGCTTGTCGAGCAGGGCGTTGATCGCCTCAAGGTCGACATTTGCCCCCATGTCGTTCATCGCCTTGCCGAAGCGGTTGACGATGTCGGTGATGGCGGCTGGTGTAATCTGGTTCAGGATGCCGATGCGGACCTGCACCGGCTCCGACAGGGTCGGCCAGATGCCGAAGCCCACGGCGCGGCAGTTGCCCACCAGTTCCTTCTCGCGGCCTGCAAGATCGCCGGGCAGGTTCAAAACCACCAGGCTGGTCATGTTGCTGGTCACATCGCAGCCCATCGCGGTCACCGCATCGCGCAGCGCTTTCTCGTGGAACGCATAGTCGCGGGCCTTCTGGGCGCGGCCGTGCTGAAGGGTGATGCGCAGCGCCTCGTGGAAGGCGGCAACCGCATAACCCGAGTGGGTGCGGTGGTAGGTGCCGGCGGCAACATCCTCTCCGTCCACGATGCCCCAGTGGCGCGCTTCAAGGATCGGGTTGTGGACATAGGAATGGCAGCCGTTCTCGCGCACGGTCTGGATATAGCTGTCAGTGAACGACACCGGTGCATAGGTCAGCGGCAGGCAGAGCACGCCTTTCTGCGGGCAGGAGGCCCAGCCGGCAACGCCCGGGTAATCGTCGATCGAGAAATCCTCGATGCCCAGCGAGGACACCGCATCGATCAGGCCCATCACACCGTGTTTCACGCAGGCGTCCGAGAAGCCCTTGAGGTCGTTGATGCGGCCCGAGCCGGTTTCCCAATGCGCCATGAAGGCCCATTTCGGTTTCTTCTCAGCCAGCACCTGTTCCACCAGCTTGCCGGAAACCGACTCGCCGTGCGGCACGTCGATCACGGTGACCGAGGCAGGCTGCGGGTTCATCGCGTCGGCTGCCAGTTCCTCGCGGGTGGCGGCCTTCATCCGGATGGTCATTGCATCGATGCCCGAGAAGGTGCCATTCTGGAAGGCAACCACGCTGTCGCCGGGCAGGATCGCGTTCAGCATGCAGTCCAGCCCCGAGAAGCCGGTGCCGCCAACGCCGTAGGTGTAGGTGTTGCTGGTGCCCCACAGATCGCGCAGCATCCGCTTGCACTCGATCATACCGCGCAGCACGTCCGCCTGCATGTGGTCGGCCAGGCCGGTGTTGGCAAAGGCCTGCAGCACGCGGGGATCGGTATTGCCCGGGCCAGGGCCGGCGGCCAGGGTTTCCGGAATTTTCAGGCTGGGGAAGATCATGGGTTCAGTCATCGGGGTTAGACCTCGCTGGTTTCAGTTCGCCGATGTGCTGGAGGTCACGGGCCTCTCCCGCTGCAGTCTTCACTGCGGGAAGGTTTGTTTCCTGACATGCAACATCTGTTAACCCAAGGAAACCCTAGCTCGACAAAACACGCAACATTCCTATATCCTGCTTTTGGGTATCTAATTGGGTGGTAAAATTCCTACCCAAAACGGTAAAAATACCATTGCATACCAAAACACCCCCTACCCACATGGGTAGTTTTCTACTAAAGGGCACCAAATGGCTCCCATAAGCGACAAAGTTTCCCCGATTTCGGTCATGCTGGCTGACGCAAATCCGCTGGTGCTGTCGGCGATGTCAGAAATCTTCGACAAGGACCCGCGATTCTCGCTGGTCGCGACCTCCGCAACGGCCGAAGGCTTCCTCGGAACGGTGATGCGGGTGCCGGTTCAGGTCGGAATCATCGACTGGAACCTGCCCGCGCTTGGCGGCGCCAAGCTGATCGAGGTGCTGCGCGACCAGGCCAATGCACCACGCCTGGTGGTCTATGCCGAGGAGAGCGGCGAGGTGCCGCGCAAGGCGATGAGCGCGGGCGCTGCCGGTTTCGCCCCGCGCTCCAGCGCTGTCGAAGACGTGCTGGATACCTGCCTTGCCGTCGCTGAGGGCAAGATGGTTTTCCCCTTCCTCGACGTCCGCGGCCTGCAAACCGATCCGATTGAGCAGCTGTCTCGCCGCGAACGCACGATGCTGCAGGCGCTGTCAAAGGGGCTGACCAACAAGGAGCTCAGCAAGGAGCTGGGGATCTCAACCAACACGGTGAAGTTCCACCTGTCGAACCTTTACGAAAAACTTTCGGTCAAAAACCGCGCCCAGGCGATTGCGTTTTTCTACGCCAACCGCGCTGCCAAGGGTGATTTCCTTCTCGAGGAATGATCCCGTGGCGGTGGCGGGCGGCTCACGCGGGCACGTACGCACGCGAGCGCGCGTCGCGCCTGCGGACACGCGCGCGAATGTATTTAAATGAAGATTTTTTTCTTGACAGGAAACACCATCGTGAGGAATGCCTAGAGGGGAGAGGACGAAAACCTATCACCAATGAGGAGCGAACCCATGTCATTCCACACCATTGAACAAGCCCCAGGCCGCCTGAACCGCAGCGAACTGGCGATCCCCGGATCCCAGCCGCAAATGTTTGAAAAGGCAGCTAAATCTGACGTAGACGTGATCTTCCTGGATCTCGAAGACGCGGTTGCGCCGGACGAAAAGGACCAGGCCCGCAAAAATATCATCCAAGGCCTGAACGACATCGATTGGGGCAACAAATCCATGTCGGTCCGAATCAACGGCCTGGACACCCACTACATGTACCGCGATGTGGTCGATGTTGTTGAACAGGCAGGAGAACGTCTCGACCTGATCATGGTCCCCAAGGTGGGTACCGCCGCCGATGTCTACGCCGTCGACATGCTGGTTACACAGATCGAAGACGCCAAGGGCCTGAAAAAGCGAATCGGCTTTGAGCACATCATCGAGACCGCTTTGGGCATGCAGAATGTGAGTGAAATTGCCGCAGCTTCCAAGCGCAATGAATCGCTGCATTTCGGCGTTGCCGACTATGCCGCCTCGACCCGCGCCCGCACCACCATCATCGGCGGCGTGAACCCCGATTATTCGGTGCTGACCGACCCGGCCGCAGACGGCTCCCGCGAGGTGCATTGGGGCGACATGTGGCATTATGCGCTGGCCCGCATGGTGGTTGCCGCGCGCGCCAACGGCCTGCGCCCGATCGACGGCCCGTTCGGCGATTTCCAGGACAAGGAAGGCTATAAGGCCGCCGCCAAACGCGCCGCAGTTCTGGGCTGCGAAGGCAAATGGGCCATCCACCCCAGCCAGATCGAACTGGCCAACGAGGTGATGTCGCCCTCGGATGCTGAAATCACCAAGGCGCACCGCATTCTGGAAGCCATGGCCGAAGCCGAAGCTGCCGGCAAAGGCGCGGTGTCGCTGGACGGCCGCCTGATTGACTATGCCTCGATCCGTCAGGCAGAAGTGTTGGTGGAAAAAGCCAAACAGATCGCCGGCAACTAAGCCGCGTTTGTTTTTAAGGCCTTACGCCGTCCCAGTTCCACTGGGGCGGCTGCACGCCGCTATGCCAAGGAGATGCAGATGACCGGATTGCTGACCACCGCCAAGGCCCTGTTTCAGGCCGCTGTCGACCGGGCCGACCCGGCCCGGGCACTGCGGGCACAGCTGACTGCCTCTCCTTTGGAACCCCTGCCCGCAGGCGGCAAAAACGTGCTGCTTGCGGTGGGCAAAGCCGCCATCCCGATGATGCGCGAGGCGCTGCGGCTGATCCCTGATGCAGATCAGGCAATCGCCATAACAAACCCAGAGAATCACACAGAAATTCCCGGCGCTACAGTGATCTGCGGATCTCATCCGGTTCCAGATGAAATGAGCGCCAAAGCAGGTCAGGCTGCCATTGAACTGGCCCATTCCCTAGGCCCAAATGACCGGCTGATTGCGCTGATCTCCGGCGGCGGCTCCGCGCTGATGGTGGCCCCCGCCCCCGGCCTCACACTGGCGGACAAGGCGGCAGTGAACAAACTTCTGCTCGCCTCCGGGCTGGAAATTAACGAGATGAACCTGATCCGGCAGCAGCTGTCGGACACCAAGGGCGGCGGCCTGCTGCGTCATGCCGCACCCGCCCGGGTGCAGGCCTTCATCCTGTCGGACGTGATCGGCGACGACCTGCGCGCCATTGCCTCCGGTCCTACCGTGGCGCCTATCGGCACCCGCGCACAAGCACGGGAGACCCTGCAACGGGCAGGCATCTGGGACAGGGCTCCGGAGGCCGTCAAAGCCCGCCTCAGCACCACTCATGAGGCTCCGGAAGCGCTGCCCTCTGTCATCAACACGCTGATCGGATCCAACCGCCACAGCCTCAAAGCCATGATGAGCGCCGCAGCTGAGGAGTGGAATGCCAAACTGGTCTCTCACCGGTTGACGGGCGACGTGGCCGAGGCCGCTGAAACCGTAGTCAAAGCAGCAGAAGCCGCACCCAGGAACAACCCCGTTGCGCTGATTTTCGGCGGTGAAACCACTGTCCAGCTCACCGGCACCGGCCTTGGCGGCCGCAATCAGGAACTCGCCTTGCGCGTCGCCAAACTGGGCGCAGAGCGGCTCAGCGGCGACTGGCTGTTCCTCTCCGGCGGCACCGACGGGCGCGACGGTCCCACCGATGCCGCGGGCGGCATCGCCACCCCTGCCACCTGGAACGCGGTCAAAGCTGCCGGACAGGACCCGGACGCATTGCTCGCCAACAACGACAGCCACGCAGCCCTGAAAGCCGCGGATGCGCTGCTGATGACCGGCGGCACCGGCACCAACGTGGCCGACGTCCAAGTCTTCCTGAGGCGCCCCGGCTAACTCCTGGTCCGCTCCCGTTTTTCAACTTTCCTGAAATACTCCCGCCGGAGGCTGCAAGCACCGCGTTCAGGCTGATACGCGGGCCTCGCCCCACTCTGCCAGATCATTGACCAGCATCAGCGCCACCCGCCGGAACACTTGGCGCAGCCGTTCCACATGCGGGCCTTCCAGCGACAAATCCGCCAGCGCCTGGTCCATGCATCTAAGCCAGTTTTCGGCGTCTTCTTCGGTGATCGGCACATGGGCGTGCATCAGTTTCACGTCCATATGCCCATGCTTTTCCTCGTAATACCGCCGTCCGCCCATGAACCCGGACAGAAAGTTGAACTGCTCGATACGGGCATGGTCCAATCCATGCCCGCGCGTGTGCAGCCGGGCGATCCGTGCCCCGGTCTCCGTCTCTTCGATTATGTCGTAGAACCGTTCGACCAAGGCACGCAGCACGTCTTCGCCGCCGATTTGCTCTATCAGCTTCTGAACCATGAGAACCTCCCAGCCCCGAAGCGGCCGGCCTCAGGATTGAGGCCGGGTCTTCTTGGGGTCATAATGGGCAAAGGGTACGATCGTTGCAGGCAGGCGTTTTTGATGCCCGTCAAGTTTGCCGATCTCCACCGCGGTACCGGCTTCGGCACAGGACACATCCACCCGCGCCAGCGCGATGTTCTTGCCCAGCAGCGGCGAGCGCATCGAGGACGTCACCTCGCCAATCTGCGCCCGGCCGATGTGGACGCAATCGCCGTGCCCCACGTCAATCGCCGAGTCGATATCCAGCCCCACCAGCTTGCGGGCGGGCGTGGTCTTGCGCCGGATCAGCGCATCGCGGCCAACAAAGTCATCCTCTTTCGATTTCAGCGGCACGGTAAAACCGATGCCTGCCTCAAACGGGTCGGTCTGATCGCTGAAGTCATAGCCGGCAAAGATCAGCCCCGCCTCGATCCGCACCATGTCCAGCGCCTCCAGCCCCATCGGGCGGATACCGTGGTCCTGTCCGGCTTCCCAGACCGCGTCAAAGACGTCGCCGGCGTGTTTCGGATGGCAGAAAATTTCATACCCCAGCTCACCAGTGTAGCCGGTCCGTGAAACCACAACCGGGACTCCATGCTCTCCGCCGATACGCGCAGGCGTGAACCGGAACCAGCCCAGCTCTTCCAGCGTCGGATTGTGCGGCATCGTCCAGATGATCTTCTTCAGCAGATCGCGGCTTTCGGGGCCTTGCACGGCGATATTGTGCTGCATGTCGGTGGACGAGCGGATCAATACGTTCAGCCCCAGTTTCTCCGCTTGCTCGCGGATCCATTCGCCGCCGTAATCCGAGCCGCCGATCCAGCGGAAATTGTCCTTGCCCAGCCGGAACACGGTGCCGTCGTCGATCATGCCGCCATGCGGGTAGCACATCGCAGTATAGACCACCTGCCCCACTGCCAGCTTCTTGATATTGCGGGTAAAGATATACTGGCACAGCGCCTCGGCATCCGGCCCGGTGATTTCGAACTTGCGCAGGGCGGACAGGTCCAGCACCACCGATTTCTCGCGGCAGGCCCAGTATTCCTCCAGCGGCCCGGACTCGGAATAGCAATTGGCCAGCCAATAACCGTTATACTCGATAAAATTGCGGGTCATTTTGCTGAGGCGGTCGTGAAAACCGGTTTCCTTGGTCATCTTCGGCTCCGATTCTGGGGTCGCGCGGAACGCAATCGCCCGCTTGAAGGTCTCTTGGCCGCTGTAGGTGCGGACGTGTATGTCAGTGGGGTTCCAGCCGTTGGCGGCGCTGGTGTCATCCGGGCAGGCCGAGCTGACACAGACCAGATCGGTCAGCGCCCGAAGCAGCACATAGTCGCCGGGCCGGGTCCAGGGCTCATCGGCATACATCACACCATGCTCATCCAGCCCTGTGTTGAAGAAGAAGTTGATCGCCATCCAGCCCGCCCGCGGCGTCACCCCGTGCTCGGCCAGAACCCCGTTGAAGTTGTCAGAACAGTTCACATGGCCGGGATAGCCGATGTCGTCATAGTATTTCGCCGCACAAGCCAGAGCAAAGGCATCATGGCGCCCCACAGTGTCCTGCACCACTTCGACCAGCGGCAGCATATCCTGATCATAGTATTTGGCATGCAGCCCCGGCATCGGATAGGCATGACCCATCAGCGTCCGTGTTGTGGTTACGTCCAGCGCATGCTCGATACCCTTGTCCAGCTTGCGGGCGGCAAAACACTGAAAATCCGTGCATTGGCGCCCATCGACATCCAGCACCTGGATGTAGTCGCCAGCCTTCACGAAATAGGCTTCGGCGGTTGCACTTTTGACCCGCAGGTCCAGTACCGGATCGGCCAGCGGGTCGGGAAGCTCAAACCGCGCCACCTGCTTGATCACCGCGCGCTTGACCATGACCGTCAGCTGCGTGGCAGTATCCTGCCGTTCAAAGTCCATGATCCCGCCCGGCGCTGCGATGATCACCACGCCGTCGCGCTGAACCGTGAAACTTTCTTCGGTTTTGGCCGGAGTATCCGCTCCAAAGAAGCGCACCGCACCGCCCTGCGCCAGATCGATGCCGCGAGCCTCCATTCCCATGCGCAGGCCGCGCAAGGACTGGTCGGTTGAGGTCAGAAGCGCCTTCAGCCCGCCGGCATCGCTGTTTGGCGCCGTGCCGATAATCCCGGCATCAATGCCGCCCTTGCTTCCGGCAGCGACGATTTCGCAGGGCTGGCCGCCCTCGTCGTTGTGGACCGTCACCGTATCACCAGTTTCCACACGGATCAGGATTGCGCCGCAGCCTTCCACCACATAGCGTTCGGTCCCCTTGGGCAGCGAAAACACCGACGGCTGGTATAGTCCGGACGGCTTCGGGGGCCCATTGACAACCTCAGGGAAGCTCATGTCATTCATCGTGCATCTCCTGCTGGATTCCAGCCAAATATTGCACAGCCGGAATATTTATTTATTGAAAAGAATATTGCGTTCCTCCACTCTAATCAACAAACATGTTGATTTTCTGCAGAAAAATGGCAAATGCCCGGGATGCGTCATTTTCCTGGGGGTGAATGCCGCAAACAATAGGATACCCGCCATGCACTCGCTGATCTTTGGCCTCGCCGCGGCCCTTGCCTGGGGAACCCATGACCTTTGCGTGCGGTTCGTATCGCAGCGCACCGGCATTCTTCCGGCCATGCTGATTGTTTTTGGAACCGGGGCGATTCTGGTCGCCGGGGCGGCCCTGGCCTTTGGCGATTGGCAGGCGATGACTCTTCCGGCCGCGCGGCTGGCGGGTCTCTCGGGCACCATCTTTGCCCTCGGCTCCTATGCGCTTTACCGCGCCTTGGCTCTGGGACCGGTGAAACTGGTGGCGCCGCTGGTGGGTTCTTATCCGGTGCTGTCGCTTGGCATGGCAATGCTGCAGGGGCAGCCGGTTGGCCTGAGCCATTGGCTCGCGGTTGCTGCGGTGGTTGGCGGCGTCGGCTGCATTGCGGTCTTTTCCACCGAAGAAGACGGCAGCCCGGTCAACCTGCAGGCCGCCGCCTGGGGACTGGCAAGTGCCGTCGGATTTGCACTTACCTTTGCCACTGGCCAGGCCGCCACCCTGGCCGGCGCCGAATGGCCGGTGCTGATCGTGACCCGGCTGGCCGCGATCCTGATGCTGCTGGGCCTGGCGCTGCTTGCCCGGATGGTGCAACTGCCCGCCCGCAAAATGCTGCCGCTGCTGGTGCTGATGGGCACGCTGGACGCTTTTGCTCTTGGCCTGGTGATCTATTCCGGAGGCCTGCCCCGGCCGGAATTCGCCTCGGTCGGCGCGTCGCTTTTCGGGCTGGTTACCGTGGTACTGGCCTGGCTGGTGCTGCGCGAACGCATGAACCGCGCCCAATGGATCAGCGTGGCCGTCACCTTTGGCGGCATTGCCTATCTCGGCCACTGAGACCGGCCTCCGGTGACGGCCTAAGGCCTGCCAGCCATCATCTTTCCAAAAAATACTCCCGCCGGAGGCGGTCCGGCGGGAGCATATCAGTCAGGCGGTCAGCGGTCAGCGCTGGGTCAGGCGGTCAGGCCTTCGGGTTCCTTGAGGCCGTTGGCGCGGCAGGCCGCAGTGACGGTGTTGGCAAGCAGGCAGGCGATGGTCATCGGGCCGACGCCGCCCGGCACCGGGGTGATGGCGCCCGCGCGCTCGGCCGCAGTGGCAAAATCAACGTCGCCGACCAGCTTGGTCTTGCCGTCGCGCTCGATGCGGTTGATGCCGACGTCGATCACGGTCGCGCCCTCCTTGATCCAGTCGCCCGGCACCATTTCCGGACGGCCGACCGCCGCCACCACGATGTCGGCGCGGCGCACCGCATCGGGCAGATCCTTGGTGCGCGAATGCGCGATGGTCACCGTGCAGCTGTCGCCCAGGAGCAGCTGCGCCATCGGCTTGCCGACGATGTTGGAGCGGCCGATCACAACCGCATCCATGCCCGACAGCGACCCATGGTGGTCGCGCAGCATCATCAGGCAGCCCAGCGGCGTGCAGGGCACCATCGATTTCTGGCCGGTGCCCAGCAGGCCGACGTTGGAGATGTGGAAACCGTCGACGTCCTTCTCCGGCGCAATCGAATTGATCACCAGATCCTCGTTCATATGCTTCGGCAGCGGCAGCTGCACCAGGATGCCGTGGATCGAGGGATCGTTGTTCAGCTGGTCGACCACCGCCAGCAGATCCGCCTCGGAAGTCTCCGCATCCAGCTTGTGCTCGACCGAGTTCATGCCGACCTCGACGGTCTGCTTGCCCTTGGAGCGCACATAGACCTGGGAGGCCGGGTCTTCGCCGACCAGAACCACCGCCAGGCCGGGGGTGATGCCGTGTTCCTCTTTCAGCCGCGCCACATGCTCAGCCACCTGGCCGCGCACCTTGGCCGCAAAGGCCTTGCCGTCAATCAATGTTGCTGCCATTTGATCTCTTCCTCTTTGCCGCAGGCACGGATCGCCCTTGAAGCCTGCCTGTCCATCTCAGTCGCTCGCGATGCCCGCGCCGCAGGCCCCCGCTCAGCCTCACTCTTCCCGGATCACCCGCGCCTCGCGGGCAATCGACCACTCCACCAGCTGCCGCCACAGGTGCCCGGCCAGACCGGGGTCCAGCCCCTGTTCCGCGGCCGCGGCACGGGCATTCAGCACCACTTCCTCGACCCGTTCCGGGATCCGCGCCGGCCAGCCGTTTGCCTGCTTCAGCGCAATCGCCCGGTCAATGTATCCGGCCCGCTCGGCCAGCAGCGCGATCAGCTCCCGGTCGAGGTGGTCGATCTGCAGCCGGAGGCTTGCCATATCGCTGCAGGCATCTGGCGGGGTGCGTGTGGTGCTCATGTCTCAAAACTCTCACGGCCCGGGATGGGTCCCGGGCCGTGAATGTCGCATATCGCCGTTTAGAACAAGCCTTCGATCTGGCCGTCGTCATTCAGGCGGATGGTTTCCGACGCCGGTTTGCGCGGCAGGCCGGGCATCGTCATGATCTCGCCGCAGACCGCAACGATGAAGCCGGCACCGGCCGAGAGGCGCACTTCGCGCACCGGCACCGAATGGCCCACCGGCGCACCGCGCAGCGACGGGTCGGTCGAGAAGGAGTACTGGGTCTTCGCCATGCAGACCGGCAGATTGCCGTAGCCCGCCTCTTCCCATTCCTTCAGCTGGTTGCGGATCTTGTTGTCCGCCAGCACCTCGTCGGCGCGGTAGATCCGCTTGGCGATGGTGTCGATCTTGTCGAACAGGGACATCTCGTCCGGGTAGATCGGCGAGAAGTTGGCCTGGCCCGCATCGACGATTTCCACAACCTTCTGCGCCAGCGGCGCCGAGCCTTCCGACCCCAGTTCCCAGTGGCGCGACAGCACCGCCTCGACGCCATGGGTGGCGGCATAGGCTTTGACAGCCTCCACTTCGGCATCGGTGTCGGTCACAAAGTGGTTGATCGCAACCACAACAGGAACCCCGAAGGATTTGATGTTCTCGATGTGGCGGCCGAGGTTGGCACAGCCCGCGTTGACCGCGTCGACATTCTCGGCGCCCAGATCCGCCTTGGCAACGCCGCCGTTCATCTTCATCGCCCGCACGGTGGCCACCAGCACCACTGCCGACGGCGCGATGCCTGCCTTGCGGCATTTGATGTTCATGAACTTTTCAGCCCCCAGATCGGCGCCGAAACCGGCCTCGGTCACCACGTAGTCGGCGACTTTCAGGGCGGTCTTGGTGGCGATCACCGAGTTGCAGCCGTGGGCGATATTGGCAAACGGGCCGCCATGCACAAACGCCGGGTTGTTTTCCAGGGTCTGCACCAGGTTCGGCTGCATCGCGTCTTTCAGCAGCACGGTCATCGCGCCTTCGGCCTTGATGTCGCGGCAGTAGACCGGGGTCTTGTCGCGGCGGTAGGCCACGATGATGTCGCCGAGCCGCTTTTCCAGGTCTTTCAGGTCGTTGGCGAGGCACAGGATCGCCATCACTTCCGAGGCCACGGTGATGTCAAAACCGGCTTCGCGCGGGAAGCCGTTGGAGACGCCGCCCAGAGAGGCGGTGATCACCCGCAGGGCGCGGTCGTTCATGTCGACAACCCGGCGCCAGGCGACGCGGCGGGTGTCGATCTCGCACTCGTTGCCCCAGTAGATGTGGTTGTCGATCATTGCCGACAGCAGCGAATGGGCCGAGGTGATGGCATGGAAATCGCCGGTGAAGTGGAGGTTCATCTCCTCCATCGGCACCACCTGGGCGTAGCCGCCGCCTGCGGCGCCGCCCTTCATGCCGAAGTTCGGGCCGAGCGAGGCTTCGCGGATGCAGATCATCGCGTTCTTGCCGATCCGGTTCAGACCGTCGCCCAGGCCCACGGTGGTGGTGGTCTTGCCTTCGCCCGCCGGCGTCGGGTTGATCGCGGTCACCAGGATCAGCTTGCCGTCTTCGCGGTCCTGCACCGAGTTGATGAAGGACTGCGACACCTTTGCCTTGTCGTGGCCGTAGGGCAGCAGATCGCTGTCCGAAATCCCGATCTTCGCACCAATCTCCTGGATCGGTTTCTTCTGCGCTTCACGCGCAATCTCGATGTCACTCTTGTAGCTCATGGC
>NZ_JBVVXU010000041.1:0-18147 GCF_055902035.1 Leisingera sp. SA215
GAATTGCGGAAATGGCTGCCGGTCACCGTGGCGTCATCGCCGCCGACAATGCGGACCTGGTAGAAGCCGCCCTCGAAAGCGCTGCTGTCGAGGCTGAAACGGTCGCCGTTCTGCACGTCGATATGCATCGAGACATTGCCGGAAAACGCGCTGTTCTCGACGGTGACCCCGTCGCCGTCGACCACCAGCACGCGCTTGGTGTGGTAATCCTTGCCCGACGCCGGGTTGGCGGCGCTGTAGCCGGTCTTTGGCGCGTTCACCACGTCGAAGGTGACATTGCTGACGGTCACCCCGTCAGACAGGTTGAACAGCGCCGAGGTGTCGGTGGCGGAGGTGGTGCGCACATCCAGGCCCGCGCCCTGGGTTGCGGTCAGGGTGAAGTTCTCCGGAAGCCGCAGGTTCGACCCCGAGATCTGGTAGGTATCCTCAAGAACAAGTGTGTCCCCGGCCTTGAACTGGTTGCTGTTCAACAGGGACGCAAACGCGCTGGAGACATCCTGACCCGCGGACCAGCCGAGGTCAGACGAATGCCAAACGGTCATGTGATTTCCTTTCACTGGCGATCAGCCGCGGAGTGGCGCGGCCAACACTCTTACATTTCGAAACAGCACTCACCGGAGCCAGGCACGCGAGACAGCCCCGGGGCATCAGGACAGATCCCGGACGCCGCAAGTGTCTCAGGTCCCGGACCGCCGGAAAGCGGACTTGTACAAACCTGGCAGCGACCTAATCGCCGTCGATGTGTCCGGAAAGTCCCGATCTGATCCGGCTGGAAAGCCGGCTTGTTTCAGCCGCTCGCCCCGCCGGCCGTTCGCAAAGAACCGCGCAATGGCAGGAAACTGCTCAAGGGGAAGAGTTAAAGGACTGGGAAACCGCGGGGCCGTTCTGTAACAGTGAGGCCGGTGTATCCTGTGCCCGCTGAACTCCCGGGACGCGGAGTTTCCGGCAAGAGGACAAGCAAAAATCCCGTTTGCAGAACCGCTTGGCTGCTGTTGCGCAGAGAGTGGTTTCCGGCGGGCAGGGCAACGTCCCGTAATTGCGAATCGCAGGTTTTCAGGCCCGGCTGCGCCTGGGCTGCCGGTGCAAAAGCTCTGCTGCCGTGTTTCTGGAACAGGGAACGGCTGGCATTGCCGGTACGAAGCAGGCCGAAAGCCTTTAGACCGCGTGCTTCTTCAACCGTTGCCGCACCCTTTGCTTCTTGCGGACCTGCGCCTTCAGTTTCAGCCGCTGTGCAATCAGAAAAAGAAGTGCTGACAACCGGTCCGGCGTGGCCAGGCCTGGTGTCAGGCAAAGTGAATTCAGATATTCCCGTGACAACCGGCGTGCCGGGCGCGGATCCGCGACCGCATCCGGGTCAAACCACCTTGCCACTTCGTCCGGTGTTTTGTTTGCCCGCTGAGACCCGTTCTTATGCAGCCTGCGCTGAAACTGCGGCGGGCAATTCAGCCGGACGATATTTCCCAGCAGGGCGCATTCGGCCAGGAGCACGTAATCCGATGCGATATAGCTGCCGATCAGGCGTGTGCGGGCAAGCATGTCCCGGCGGAACAGCCCGAAAACGGACGTCACGATCGCCAGCTGTTCAAGGGTTTCGTAAAACCGCCGTGCCGGTGTGCGGGCAGAGGTCTCCACGCAGGACGGCACCTCTGTCTCGATTTCCCGCCCGGCTTCGTCAATATATCTGAACGACGGGTAGACAAGGACCGCGCCGCTGCCGTGCTCTTCAAACCCCTGCAGGCAGGCCGACAGAAAGGAGGGGCCCAGAACATCATCATGGGCCAGCCAGTTGAAGAACCGGCCGCGCGCCAGGTGAAACACGTAGTTGTAGTTTTTGGCCGCACCGATGTTGCGGGGCTGCCTGACATACAGGACCCGCGGATCCGCCTTGGCATAGTGACGGCAGATTTCCTCTGTGCCGTCGGTCGAGGCATTGTCGGAAATGATGAGTTCAAAATCCTCGAAATTCTGCTCCAAGGCGGATTGAATAGCCTGCTCAAGGAAGTTTTCGCCATTGCAGACAGGCAATCCGATGCTGGACAGCGGCGTCCCGGAAAAATGTGTCATTTGAATACTCGTTCACCATTTATCATTTCGGGGCGTTGTCATGGCCGCAGGAAACCGCCTCTGCCGCATCCTGCGGAGAGGTGGCGGGAAGGCGGCGGCAGCCGCGCCCAAGGCTCAGTCTCCAATCAGGCAATATTCGAGAATTCAAACTCATCTCCTGTCAGAGCCAGCCCATACACATTGTCGATGACGCCGATCAGCTCATCCTGCTCACCCGGCCCGCCGGCAAGCCAGATTGCGGTGCCTGCAGGCAGGCCCGCAGCATCTTCGGTCAGCAGGTAGTCGGAACTTGTCCCGGCAAGCCTGATTGCGTCCTCGGCACTGAAATCCCAGACATAACCGTAATCGTCCTCACCGCTGGTGGTGCCGTTTCCATCATCATAATAAACGGTGCCGTTCTCTCCGAAGACGAACACATCCGCGCCGCCGTCACCGGTGAAGACATCCAGCTCCCCCAGTCCCGGCAAGGGGTCAGAGGTGTCGACTGCTGCCAGAACTTCATCACTCGCATCGCCGCGAATGACATCTCCGCCCTCGATCTCCGTAATATCGATGTCGTGGAACGTGATATCGTAATGATGGGTGACAAGCGCGAAGGACCCCGTGACAGGATCATCATAGTCAATCGTCAGGTCCATCAGCCAATCGACCGGCTCGGCCGTTCCCTCCTCCCAGACCTTCATTTTGTAGGCCCGGTCAAAGGTGCCCGATTGCTCGACCCGCATCACGAAATTGAACCGCGTATCTTCGGCCAGCGCATAATTCGTATCGCCGGTATTGGGGAAAATCTCGAAATGCGGGGTGCCGGTATGCTGGTTGTAGAACAGGAATTCCGAAGGCGTGAAGCCGCGCAGCGGCTGCCATTGGATGGCTGAATCATCCGTATGGCCATTCCACCACAGGCCGAACCCGAACAGACCGCCCACCGCAGACATGTCGTTCGGGGTGACGGCAACCCGGGCTTCGAAGAAATCCCAGGTGTCGTCACCCAGGGTGATGAAACGGTCGAACCCCAGCTCCTTGGGGCGCACACCGTCACCGGTCAGCATCCAGTTGCCATCCACGATCTGCGCCACGTCCTGGATATTGGTGACAGTGGACCAGTCGATCGCGTAGTTCGGATCCCAATCGGATCCCTCCTCATACTGAAGGGTCACGTCCTGCGTATGGGTGGATCCGTCATCGTATCTGGCAATGATCGAAACCACGTCATCCGCCGCGGTCGGGTCCAGTTCGGCATAGGCAATATCGATGTTGAAATCCCCGGATTTTTCCAGCCGGTGCTGGTCCGGCCCAACGGACAATGACCGCTCCGCGCCCCCGTTCAGCGTGTAAGTCAACGTGTCCAGCCCCTCGGCAAAGACATCGCCCAGGATGTTGACCCAGGTCTGCGGAACTCCGGGCTGGCCAAAGGTCTGCGCCGGCCCGTACCAGACGTCAATGACCGGACCCACCGCAACATTCACGGTTGCGGTATCGCTCAGGCCGCCGTCGTCGGAAATGGTGTAGCTGAAACTGTCGGGGCCCTCATAGCCCGTATCGGGCGTGTAGGTGAGCGTGCCATCGCCATTGTCCACCAAGGTGCCGTTGGCCGGGCTGGTGAAACTGTCGAAGGTGACCGGATCGCCGTCGGGATCGCTGTCATTGGCCAGAAGATCGCCGGTATCGATCACCAGCGCCGTGCCGATGGCCGCGGACTGGGAGTCATCCATCGCATCCGGCGCCTGGTTCACGGGCGTATAGCTGCCGTCCTCATCTGCGATCGGGTCGCTGGCGACCTCGAAGTAATCGACCTGGGCGGTATAGCCGGTGGCCTGCGCGGTATTGCCGGCAAACACCCCGGCCGAGCTCGCCGTGATTGCGTGATCGAAGCTCACCGCCGTGGTCCAGTTGCTGCCGTCGGCGGAATATTCATAGCTCCAGGTGTCGCCGGAGCGGTCGACCCGCAGGTATTCGGCGGCTCCGGCCGGGATCACCGCATTGACCCGCGACGACGAATTTCCATTGATTGTCACCGCCGCAAACACCCGCAGAACAGAACCGTCGGAATAGGTGTCAAAGCGCACCCAATTGCCCGCATCCTGCTCCACCAATAGCCCGTGCAGCTGGAAGCGCTCCGTCGGGGTGGTCAGGAACCGCGCCTCGATCTGGAAGTCCTCGTCAGCGATCGCCTGCATCGCCCGGGCCGAGTTGTTGGCGCCCCAGGCATCGTAATTGCCGTCCGGCGTCACCAGCGCCAGATAGGCGTCAGACGCGCTGGTGCCCAGGTTGGCAGAGACGCCGCCCGGGCCTTCGATGGTCCACACCGCAGGATCCAGCGATCCGCCGCTGAAGTCATCCGATACCAGCCCGCTGCCCGGCGCGGGCGCGGCAACCGTCAGGTTCACGGTTGCACTGTCGCTGAGGCTGCCGTCGTCGGAAATGGTGTAGGTGAAACTGTCCGGCCCCTCATAGCCCGTATCGGGCGTGTAGGTCAGCGTGCCGTCGCCATTGTCCACCAAGGTGCCGTTCGACGGGCTGGTGAAACTGTCGAAGGTGACCGGATCGCCGTCGGGATCGCTGTCATTGGCCAGAAGATCGCCGGTATCGATCACCAGCGGCGTGTCGATGGCCGCCGCCAGCGCGTCATCCGCCGCCTGCGGCGCCTGGTTCACCGGGGTGATGCTGCCGTCCTCATCGGCAATCGGGTCGCTGGCCACCTCGAAGTAATCGACCTGGGCGGTAAAGCCGGTGGCCTGCGCGGTATTGCCGGCAAACACCCCGGCCGAGGCCGCGTTCAGCGCATGGGAAAAGCTCACCGCCGTGGTCCAGCTGCTGCCGTCGGCGGAATATTCATAGCTCCAGGTGTCGCCGGAGCGGTCGATGCGCAGGTATTCGGCGGCCCCGGCCGGGATCACCGCGTTGACCCGCGACGACGAATTGCCGTTCACCGTCACCCCGGCAAAGACCCGCAGCACATTGCCATCGGAATAGGTGTCGAACCGCACCCAGTTGCCGGCATCCTGCTCCACCAGGATCCCTTGCAGCTGGAAGCGCTCCGTCGGGGTGGTCAGGAACCGCGCCTCGATCTGGAAATCCTCATCGGCGATCGCCTGCATCGCCCGCGCCGCATTATTGGTCTGCCAGGCATCGTAATTGCCGTCCGGCGTCACCAGCTCCAGATAGGCGTCCGAAGCGCTGGTGCCCAGGTTCGCGGACACGCCGCCCGGGCCTTCGATGGTCCACACCGCAGGATCCAGCGATCCGCCGCTAAAGTCATCCGACACCAGCCCGCTGCCAGAGGCGGGAGAACCGATTGTGAAGTTGAAGAGGACCGGCGCCGGTGCCGAAATCCCGTCGCTGAGCCCCAGTTCGAACCCGTCCAGCCCATCCGTGCCGGACGCGGTTGCAAAGGACACAAGGCCCTGATCGACATCCGCCTGGGTAAAGCTGCCGCCTGCGGCCAGATCCGCCCCGTTCAGCCGCAGCGTTCCCAGATTTGGCGCCGACACCACGGTGTAGACCAGCTCGCTGGCGCTCTGCTCGCTGTCCGTTGCGGACAGCACAGTGGGGTCGATCGCAAAGGTGTCGCCTGCATTCAAAAAGGCGGATTGCTCCCGCGATTGCAGCAGGACCGCCACTGTCGCATCGGTCTTGCTGGCGACGATCACATCGCCAAGGCCGTCCTGATTGATATCTTCCGGAATCGGCGTATAGGCGCCAAGCGCATTGTTATCTATCGTCACGGCGCCAAAAACGCCGGAACCGTTGTTCTCCAGGAAGCGCACCGAATTGTCGTTCACGCTGGCAGCAAGCAGATCGATGTCGCCATCGTCATCCACATCATCAGCGGTCACGCTGCGCACCCCGCCCAGACCGCTTGCCAGAACCGATTTGGTGAAACTGCCGCCGGTGTTGAAATAACCGATGACCTGGTTGCCAAGCATTGCCGCCGCCGCGATGTCGAGGCTGCCGTCACCGTCCAGATCGGCCGCAGTGACGTAATAGGCCCCGTTTGCCGCATTATCGATGACCTGCTTGGTGAACGTCTGGCTGCCATCATTGAGATAGAGCGCAACCGTGTCGTCCCCAAAGCTCGCGGTCAGTATGTCAAGATCGCCATCTGCGTCGATATCAATTGCAATCGCCGTCTTGGCGGCGAGCGCATTGCTGTCGAGCACCCGCTCCGTAAAGGTCTGGGCGCCGTCATTCTCGTACCAGGCAATGGTGTTTGAATCCTGGCTTGCGGTGACCAGATCAAGGTCGCCGTCACCGTCCAGATCCGCCGCTTCGATGAAATGCGCCCCGTCCTTGGCCGCGATGGTGTGGCGCTGGAAGCTGCCGTTGCCGTCATTCTCGTACCAGACATAAAGATCGTCGCGGTACCCGCCCGCAAGGATGTCGGGGTCGCCGTCCTGGTCGAGATCGGCAACCGAGGCCGGATAGGACGACTCCAGCGCAGAATCGATGACATGCGCGGTGAAATTCTCTGCCCCGTCGTTCTCGTACCAGACAACCGAGTCGTTCTGCTCGGAGGTGGCAACCAGGTCGATGTCGCCATCCCCATCGAAATCCGCCCCCAGCCCGACGTGGGTCAGCGGCATGGCAGTTGTCACGATAACCTTGCTGAACACCGGCGTGCCGGTTGTCAGCACCGGGGCGTCCTGGACAATGGGGCCGCCGCCGGGCCCGGATGCCGCCAGCGTCACGGTGCCTGTCACGCTATCGGTGCCATCGCTGAGCGTGTAACGGAAGCTGTCGGAGCCGGTGGCGCCGGCATCCGGGGTATAGGAAAACGACCCGTCTGCGTTGAGCGCCACGGTTCCGTTTGCCGCCTGCGTGTCGAGGGAAACGGTCAAGGGGTCGCCGTCGGGATCGCTGTCATTGCTCAGCACGCCGCTGGCGGCATCGACTGTCAGACTGCCATCCGGCGCCAGAAGATAATTGTCATTCTGCGCAACAGGCGCCGTGTTCACCGGGGTGATGCTGCCGTCCTCATCGGCAATCGGGTCGCTGGCGACCTCGAAGTAATCGACCTGGGCGGTATAGCCGGTGGCCTGGGCGGTATTGCCGGCAAACACCCCGGCCGAGCTCGCCGTGATTGCGTGATCGAAGCTCACCGCCGTGGTCCAGCTGCTGCCATCGGCGGAATATTCATAGCTCCAGGTGTCGCCGGAGCGGTCGATGCGCAGGTATTCGGCGGCCCCGGCCGGGATCACCGCATTGACCCGCGATGACGAACTGCCGTTCACCGTCACCCCGGCAAAGACCCGCAGCACGTTGCCATCGGAATAGGTGTCAAAGCGCACCCAGTTGTCTGCATCCTGCTCCACCAGGATCCCTTGCAGCTGGAAGCGGTCGCTGGGGGTGGTCAGGAACCGCGCCTCGACCTGGAAATCCTCATCGGCGATGGCCTGCATCGCGCGCGCCGAATTGTTGGTTTGCCAGGCATCGTAATTGCCGTTCGGCGTCACCAGCTCCAGATAGGCGTCCGTGGCATTGACGCCAACGTTCGCGGACACCCCGCCCGGGCCTTCGACGGCCCACACCGCAGGATCCAGCGACCCGCCGCTGAAATCATCTGATGAAAACACGTAACTTCCCCCAAAAAAACTCGTAACACGGCGGCCCGGCCGGCCGCCTGCCCCTTTACCTAACTAGGCCTGTTGCCCCGGTTTCCAGGCAGCCGTGAAAGAGGACAAAACTTTTTACGTATAACGCAACATAATACCACAGCCCCTGCCAAACGCCAATTGCGCAGACAGGGCAGCCATACAGGCTTTGGCCGCTGCTGAAACAAGGACGCTGCCAAGGCCTCGGAGAGCCCCGCCAGGGTCCCCTTTTCGTCGGCGCCGGGGGGCGCCTCCCTTCTCGGCAGGCGCCAAAAACCCGCGCATAGTTGACTCAAATCCAATCCGGGTTCACAATAATTCCCAAGGTTCCATGTGCTGCTGCTGGGGGCAGCACCTTGGGGCGGGGGGAAATTTGACAGCTCATGATCAAACGCCCATGCGCTGCTGTTGCTTCACCGCCCGATCGACCTAAATGTGTTCAATTAGTCAAAGTACCAGTGAGTTAGGGTAAAATGTCAGATCACACAGATAAGCTAGAATCCCCTGAACGCAGGGAAATCCTTCAAAAAGCAGGCCGTTTTGCGGCTGTGACAACCCCTGCGGTTTCATTTCTTCTGTCCACAACCCTGTCGTCCGAGGCGGTTGCAAAGTCTCATGGCGGCGGCAAACCGAAGAAAAAGAAGAAAAAGAAGAAGGGCCGTAAAGGACGCCGCATTCGCAGCTTCTTCTAAATTCCATTAAAGAACCCGGCGGGGGCGCCGGGTTCCTGGATATGATAGTGCGGCCTTCGAATTTTTAGAGAGGCTTATTCTTGAACCTTGCTCAGATTATGGCAGTGCCCGATGTGCGGCTGGAAAGCGTCGGGAAATGCCATTTTTTGTTTCTGCCTCACAGCCAAAAGCTCTTCTCTGCATCTGAAACCACAGTGGCTTTGTGGCCCCGGTTGACAGCCGGGCTCAGCGTTTCCGAGTTCGTTTCAGCCGCATCAGCCGGCGGCGCCAATGGCCTGCAGAATTTGACCGAGCTGCTGGATTCGGGTGTTGTGCGGTATCTGGCTCCGCGCTCCGGGCCAGTTGCGGTCGCATCCCGCCTGTGGCTGTCAATTGACGGCCATGCGATCGGGATTTGCTGCACCGGTGAAAAAACCGCAGATCTGGTGCGCAGCGTGTTTGAACATCTCCTGGTGCCAGCCGCAACCACATCAAAACAGCTTGTCCTTATCGAAGAGGCGTCGCGGGTTGGGCTTGCCTGGGCCGGGGAAGAGCCGGACTGGCACGGCTGGAACGAAATTGGAGCCGCGCTGAAATTCCTGCTGACAACACTGGTTCTGGATGCCTCGGATTGCCCGGTGCTGCACACCGCGACGGTTTCCGCAGAGGGCCGGAATATGCTGCTGTGCGGGGATCCGGGGAGCGGCAAGTCGACCTTGTCCGTTGCGCTGCACGGAGAGGGCTTCAGCCTGGAGGGGGACGATCTGGCCTTGCTGCGCAGCGGCGGCCGGGTCATGTCCTTGCCCTTTCCGGCGACATTGAAATGCGGTTCGCTCCCCCTTCTTGCGCCGCGTTTGCCGGGCCTTGAGGAACGGCCGGTCTATCTGAGACCGGACGGCAAGCGGGTCCGTTACCATGCATTGGAGGCCGGGGCGTTCCCGGCGCGCCCTGTCCGCTGCGTGCTGTTTTTGCACCGAAGCCCGGACAATCCGGCCGGCCTTGAGCCGGTCGCCTTGGAAGATGAAATCATCCGGATGATGCTGGCGTCCTGCTGGTCTCCGGACGACCGCCTGTCGGGTGACGGTTTTGAATCCCTGGCTGCGCTGGTCCGCTCGGCGCGGTTTTTCCGCGCCCGCTATGACGGCCTTGATCAGGCCTCCGACCTGGCCCGGGAAGCCTGGCGCCTGACAGGGAGCGGCTGATCAGATGCCGGTATTTCCTCCAAGTGCTTTGGCAGACGTGTCGGAATGCCTGCAAGGACGGGTGCCCCCGGACGCGGACTGGGAACGGATTATCGGCTGCGCCAATGACAACCTTGTCGGCCCGCTGCTGTACAGAAGACTGGTTCAGTCTGGCCAAGCCAGGCAGATTGACCCCGAGGCCCTGAGTTACCTGGCATCGGTTGACGCCGCCAACAACACCCGCAACAGCATGCTGAAAGCCCAGCTTGACGAAGTCCTGTCAGCCCTGACGGCAGAGGGCATGGAGGTTGGCCTGATGAAGGGGGCGGTCAACCTCTTCCAAGCCGCGGATACCGCGGAGGTGCCGCGGATGTCGTTTGACTTGGACCTCGTGACCAATCCGGACCAGGATGCCGATGTCGAAAGAATCCTGGGCAGCATCGGCTACGAAAAATTTCCTGACAGCCAGAACCAGTATTCTCTGGGAAGCTATTTCCGGGCGGATGTGGCCGGCGCATTGGACATCCATCACCGGATCCCGGAACGCTATCTTGGCGCGATCAGCGAGCGCGACATGGAAAGACACAGCCATCTGGTTCCGTTTGGCGAGGGGGCCGTGCGGATACCGAATGCGCATTTGCGCCTGGTGACCAACCTGGCGCATGATATGCTGCATGACCGCGGTGTGTTTTCGGGATTTGTTCACCTGCGGTATTTGAACGATCTGATTGAGCTTTGCTCGGTTCCGGGGGATCCGGTCGACTGGAAGCGGGTCGAGGAGAAGTTCCCGTCCTACCGTTTCAAACTCGGGCTGGAACTGCAGTGCCGTATAATCCGGCGGCTGTTTCCCGAAGCGGATTTCCCGGCCGGCCCGCGTACCCTGCCGGGCTGGGTGCTGCATCAGCGCAGGCTTCTAAGGTCCCGGCTTCCGGTCCTTGCCGAGCTGGAATGGCAGATGATCCTGCGCCTGCGGCGGACGCGGTTCTGGTTGTGGCTGCGCCAGCCGAGATAAGACCCGGGGCAGGCCCCCGCGGCTATGGCCCCTCAAGCGATCCGGCAAGGCGCCCCGGGTGATCCAGCAAGGCGCCTCGGGCCGGGCTATTCGAACAGGCGCCGCTGCGGAACCACAATCACATCGCCAGGCGAAAGAACCGTGCTGCCGGAGATCCCGGAGCCGTCATTTGTGCGGTAATTGTAGAGATAGATCTTGTCGCCCCGGCGCAGCTGAATACGCTTGTCGGCAGCAAAACGGGTGAGGCCGCCGGCTTCGGCAAGGGCCTGCAGAATAGTTGTGCGGCGGCTTGTTTCCAGTTTGCCGGGTGTTGTGATCTCCCCCATGACATAGACCGCGCGGCTTCTGCGGACGGTGGAACGTGCCGTGGGTTCCGCCAGAGCATTGACCGAAACAAACACCCTCGGTTTGGCGGCGAAATTGGGCGCCAGGGCCGTTGTCAGATCACTTCTGACTTGATCGACAGTCCGCCCGGCCGCGGCAACACCGCCCGCCAGCGGAAAATTGATGGAGCCGTCCGGCAGAACCAGAGTGCTGCGGCTCAGATTTTCATCTTCAAGCACTTCGATGCTCAGCGTATCGCCGGATTTTATCTTGTAGCCGCTTTGCGCCTGGGCTGCCGCCGCAAAGAGCAGAGCAGTGAAAACCCCGAGTACCAACTTAATCATAGCAGACCTCCCTGAGGATAATGAAACTGAAAACAGGCAGTTGCGCAACCGTTCAGCCAGTTATGCCTGAACCGCTGCGGCACACTGGCCAGGATATCAAGGCGGCACTTCGGTCACGTTAATCTCCCTTATATTCGCCATGGCGGCCGCCTTATTTCTGCAAATGGCGGTACTCCAGAACGGAAAACCGCGGCCGCCGGCAGACCCTACCCGGCGATGATCGCGAATTCCGGCCGCAACCCCGCGGCCTGAACCTGGGCGATGATTTCGTCCTCATATAACGCGTTCGAGATCAGCACCATCGAGGGGCGGAGGCTGACGAGCTGCTCCGGCGCGATGACGGGCAAGGCGACACCCGGAGCCATCCGCTGGTGCTTGCGGCTGTTCAAATCAACAAACGCGCTCAATGAACGCGCCGCCGCCCCCAGCGCATTGGCGAATGTGATCCCTTTCGATCCGGCGCCCCAGATCACGATGCTGCCGTCATAGTCCTGCAGCCTGCCGCGCCAGCGCTGCAGTTCCGCGCGCGCCGCCGTTCCAAAGGCCTGGGCCGCTGCGCAGATCTGTGCGGCATCCGGATCAAGGTAGCCGGGTTCCGGTTTTGCCGGGACCGCTTCGACCATCAGGAACTGGTTGCCATAGCCGGTGCGGACGGACACCGGATCAAAACCGCTCCGCCGGAACAGGGCGGTTATGGCGGGTGCGCTCCAATAGCCCACATGCTCGTAGATGACGTCCCACATCGAGACCGCATCCAGCATCCAGCCGGCATTCGGCACTTCGAAATAGACCGGCACATCCCTGTTCCCGATCGCCCGGCGGATGTCGCTCAGCAGGGCAACCGGGTCGTCGAGATGCTCCAGAACATGGCGGCAGAGGATCGCGTCGAACGGCCGGTCCAACTGATCGGAGCGGAAGTATTCGCCGACAATCTCCACATTTCCGCGGGTGGTGAAGGGGGTGGATGCATCCGCCATCGAGGGGTCAAAGCCGGTGGCCGATGCCACACCGTTTTGCGCCATCAGATCCAGCATATGCCCGTCGCCGCAGCCGACCTCGATCACATGTTTTCCCTCCAGCCCGTAGCGCGCCACCAGACCGGCGGCCAGGTCCTCGGCAAAGGCTTGAAACCTGGGCGAGAAATGCAGCGCGTTCTCGTAGCCGGGCGCATAGACCATGCGTTCCGGCTCAAAGGCGCTGTTCCAGATGAACCCGCAATCGGAGCAGAGCTGCAGATCAACGGTTCCGGCAGGCGCCGCCCGCGCCGCCGCCCGGTCCGGCCACAGCTGGTTGCAGATCACCGGAACGCTTTCCAGCTTGAAGATGCCTTGCGCCTTTCGCGCGGCGCACAGCGGGCAGGCTATGGTGGTCCCAGCCGTCATACCGCAACCAGCTCCGGCGTCAGGCCCATTGCGGACAATTGCGCCCCGATTTCGGGCAGGTAGACCGGGTTCATGACAATCACAGTGTCGGGCGGCGCCTCCCGCAGCCCGTCCGGGGCGCTGACGCGGTGGCCGGTGCCGGGCAGGTATTTGCCCTGTTTGAACGGGTTGATATCGACGACCTGTGCCACTTCCGCCCCAAGATCGTTTGTGGTCAGGAAGGACACGCATTTCGAGCCGCCGCCCCAGACCGCCACCCGCTTGCCGGCGCCATGCCGGGCGCGGACGAAGCCGGTCCAGTGGCGCCGGACCTCGGCCACCTTCTGCGGAAAGGCCGCGGCCAGGGCGCGCACCGTTTCCAGGTCGTCCTCTTGCGGCAGGGCCGGGCGGCCTGCTGACGGGGCCGCGTAGTGAATGATGTATTGACCGTCATAGGCCAGATACAGCCGGGTCGCATCAAGGCCCGCACGCCGGAACAGCCGCGCATGGCTGCCCTGGGTGAAATAGGAGCAATGCTCGAAATAGATGTCCCAGAAGGCGCCTTCCTGCAGCACCCGCTGAACATCCGGCGTTTCGAAAAACACGCCGGCATCGGCCTGGCCGCCGATGAGCTGCACAATCTCCTGCAGGAACCGGCCGACCTCGGGAATGTGCTCCAGGGTGTGGCGGCAGACGACGAAATCCGGCGCTTCGGCGATGGTGTCCGGATCGAAGAATTCACGCTGAAACGTGATCTCCTGACCTTTTGCCCCGGGCAGCCGCTCCGGGATGAAACCGGGGTCGACCCCCAGCCCGATGGTGCCGGTCTGGCGGGCAAGCTCCTGCAGGAACTCGCCCTTGCCGCAGCCGATTTCCAGTGTCCGCTTGCCTTTCAGATCATACAAGGACGCCGCTTCCGCCGCGAGATCCCGGGCAAACCGGTTGAAAGTGCCGGAGAAATGCTGGCTCTCTTCGGTGGCAGAGGCATAGTCGACAAGCGACAGGTCGAAAACGGAGTTGAAGACAAAGCCGCAGCTGCCGCAGAACAACAGCACAAGCGGATGGCGCGGAAACCGCCGGGCCTCCTCGGCGCTGTCCAGCAGGATGCAGCTTTGCACCGGGATCGCCTCAAGCCGGTAAATCTCGGTGAGATCCCGGCCGCTGCAGGCCGGGCATGCGGTTCGGCTGCTCATCTGGGGCTGTCCTGATCTGATGCGCTGACGATTTCGAGATTGGGGATCGGAACGACGAATTTCCCTCCGGCCTCCAGAAAGGCGCGCTGCTGGCGGATGATTTCATCGCGGAAATTCCACGGCAGGATCATCACGTAATCCGGCCTGTCCTGCATCAGCTTTTCCGGCTCGTCGATCCGGATCCGGACGCCGGGCATGTATTTGCCCTGCTTGTGGATGTTCTTGTCGACGGCATAGTCGATGGTGCGGTCGTTCAGGTTCAGGAAGTTCAGCATGATCGTGCCCTTGGCAGCGGCACCATAGGCGGCGATGCGTTTGCCGTCAGCCTTCAGCGTGCCCACCAGCTGGCGGGCCTGGTCGCGAAAGGCGCGCACCCGCGCGCCGAAGGTCTTGTAATAATCATAGCGGTCGAGCCCGAGTTCATGCTCTTCCGCCAGAATGCCCTGCACCGCATCGGTAACAGCCGTGCATTTGCTGAAATAGAGCCGCAATGAGCCGCCGTGGATCGGCAGGCGGCGGACATCGTTCAGATACAGGCCGTGCCGCTCGAACAGCGCCTTGGCGGATCCGGCTGAGAAATAGCACAGATGCTCGTGGTAGATGGTGTCGAATTCGATGAAATCGATCATGTCGCGGACATAGGGAAATTCGACAACAACGGTGCCGTTGTCCGCCAGCAGCTCCGCCATCCCCGCCACCAGATCGTTCTGATCCGCGACATGGGCAACCACGTTGTTGGCGATGATCACATCCGCCCGCTTGCCCTGGGCGCGCAGATTGGCGGCAACGCGGGTGCCAAAGAAGTCGATGACCGTCTCAATCCCCTTTTCGCGGGCCGCCGTGGCGGGCCGGCTGGCGGGGTCGATCCCCAGGACCTGGACGTCCTGCGCCTTGAAATTCTGCAGCATATAGCCGTCATTCGATGCAATCTCGACCACCAGACTGTCCCGGCCCAGGCCGTGCGTTCGGATCAGCTCCTCCGCATTCTCCCTGGAATGTTTCAGCAGATCCTCGGAGTAGGACGAGAAATAGACATAATCGTCGCCGAACATTTCTTCGGCCGGGCGGGTTTCCAGCAGCTGCACCAGCGTGCAGCCCGGACAATAACCCAGCCGCAGCGGCACCAGGGTTTCCTTCTGGGACAGGCCGGCCGCCTCCAGCAGCCCGTCCGACCGCGGCATCCGCCCCAGATCAAGGATCGGTTCCAGCCCTTTGTGGCCGCAGGAGATGCACTGCGCCCTGGTGCTGTCGGAGGAAAACTCCGATTGCTCTGTGCCCTGGGCCTCCTGGGTGCGGGCGGCTTCGCCTGCGGGGGTATGTGTCAAAGCGACATCGATGATCCCCTCGGAAATCAGCTTCTTGATATGGCCGATGCGCTGATAGCGCGGCCCCTCAAAAGCCTCCAGCGTCAGTTTCTGCGCCTGGTAGGCTTCATAAAGCGACTGCGCGCCGCGGCGCGCATCCCATTGCGGCTTGAACTGCGGCATCACGCGCCGGATCTTGTCGCAATTCACCCGGTAGGAGCGCTTGTCCGGCCCCGCACCCTCGGCAAAGGTGACCTTGCAGCCCGGAACCACATCGGCCACGATCTCGGCCAGTTCGCGGATCTGGTAATTGTGCTCCGTCACCCCGACATTGAACGCCTCGTTGCGGATGTCCTTGGCCGGTGCTTCAAGCGTTGCCAGAAAGGCCCGGCTGATATCCTCGATATGGGTGATCGGCCGCCAGGGCGTGCCGTCCGATTTCATGTGGATATTGCCGGTTGTCACCGCCCAGGCGACAAGGTTGTTCAGCACCAGATCGAAGCGGATCCGCGGGCTGACGCCATAGGCCGTGGCAGAGCGCAGGAAGGCCGGGCAGAACCCGTCATCGGCCAGCTCTGCCAGCGCCAGCTCCGATTTCACCTTGCTTTCGCCGTAAGGGGTGACCGGGTTGAAGGCGCCGGTTTCGTCAATGAAATCGGCCCCCGACGCGCCATAGTTCGAGCAGGAGGAGGAAAACACAAACCGCTGCACGCCGGCCGCCTTGGCGGCGCGGGCCACCTTCATGGTGCCTTCGAAATTTATGTCATAGGTGGTTTGCGGGCGGAAATCGCCCAGCGGATCATTCGACAGCGCGGCCAGATGCAGAACCGCATCGAACCCCAGCAGGTCCGCAGTCTCGACAGCCCGGATATCCTTGAGGATCGTCGGCACAGGCGGCATCCCGCCGCCCGGAGCAAAGGTGCAGCGTTCGTAGAGATCGCTGTCAATGCCCGCCACCTCATGCCCCGCCGCCATCAGCATCGGGGTCAGAACGGTTCCGATATACCCCCGGTGGCCAGTCACCAATACACGCATGCTCACTTCTCCCAAACCGCCCAGGGGCGTTCACCGGAATCCCACAGTTTCTGCAGAATGTGCTTGTCGCGCAGCGTGTCCATCGCCGCCCAGAAGCCATCGTGGCGGTAGGCCATAAGCTGGCCGTCCTTGGCCAGGTTTTCCAAAGGCGCGTGTTCGAACATCACCATGTCGCCTTCGATGTAATCGAAAACCTGCGGCTCCAGCACAAAAAAGGCGCCGTTGATCCAGCCCTCGGCGGTCTGCGGCTTTTCCTCAAAGGCGGTGACCTGATCGCCGTCGAACCGCATGTGCCCGTAGCGGGCGGGCGGGCGCACCGCCGTGACGGTCGCCAGCTTTCCGTGATAGCGGTGAAAGGCCAGCAGCTTGTCGAGGTCCACATCGGAAACCCCGTCGCCCCATGTCAGCATGAAGGTTTCCTTGCCAAGATGCGGCTGCAGCCGCTTGACCCGGCCGCCGGTCAGCGTCTCGTTGCCGGTTTCGATCAGGTCGACAGTCCAGGGCGCATGCTCCTGATCATGGCGGACCACCGGATCGGGACGCCCCATGTTGACCGTGATACTGCCGGCCAGGGTTCCGTATTCGGCAAAGTACCGTTTGATGTAATCTCCCTTGTAGCCAAGAGCGACGGCAAAATCGTTATACCCGTAACGGGAGTATAACATCATAATATGCCAGAGAATGGGCATCCCGCCGATCTCCACCATCGGCTTCGGCCTGACGGAAGTCTCCTCAGCCAGACGGGTCCCCTTGCCCCCGGCAAGAATAGCCACTTTCATAAAACTTCTCCTTTGATGGAGTTACTGGAAACGCTGATATCCTGGCTGCATTTGTGCCGGGCTGGCGCGGCGCATCTCATGCCCGCCTGCAGCCGGGGCTGCACAACGGCATGATGACCGCCTCCCTTTCCCTCGGGAGGCGCAGACAGGGGAAAGCTGGCAGCGGGCGGAACCGGAGCAAATTCTGCCGGCATGTTGCAACATAGCATACTGATCAATCTCGCCCTTAGCAGAACCACTTAGACACCCGGCAGGGAACACAATGCTTGCCCATTGTCGGAACGGTAATCCGAAACCTTCACAAGTAAAGGCCAGCATCCGGTTGGACACTTTCCGGCCGGCCTGTGCAGCGCGGCCCGCGCATCTGCAGCGTTATGCTGCAGCCCCGGCCACGGAGCCGTTACGCGCGGTTTTCAGGGGCGGCCCGCAGTTTGGCGGCCGCTGCGGCTCTGTGTCAGCGGCCCCGATTTTTTTTGCCGCATGACCCGGGTGCGCTATTCTTTATTCAATTGAAAAGGACCCGCCGGGCTGAGGGGCGGGCAATCAAGCTCCGTGCGGGCCAGGCTGAGGGGCCAAGGTGCGGGGACCAGGCTGCGGAGGCCAGGGCGGTTTGCAGCGCCGCATTCACCGCCGGAAGAAAAGGAGTTCCGATGCCCTGTCTTTCAGTCCGCATCAGCACCGCCGTCATTGGCCTTTTGCTGGCTGGCGGCATTTTGGCCGCGGGTCCCGGCTCAAAGGACGTCCGCTCTCTGCCGTTCTACGCATCTGACCTCGGCTGGTCCGCGGGCCAGGATGTCTCCGGCGCGTTTGCGTCCCTGTTGTCGAACAAGACGTTCAAGGCCGGGGGCACACTTGTTCTTGAGGATACCTACCAGATCTCGGGGTCGAACCTGCGGCTTCCGGAGAACTTCACCCTGACCGCAACCCAGGGCGCGGGCCTGGATGTGCGCACCACCTCCGCCACCGACACCTCGGCGCTGTTCAACCTGTCTGACGGGGTGACCGTCAGCAATGTCACCTTCGACGTGGTGAACGCGCCAAAGACCGGCTACAGCGCCGCCAACCCGGCGTCGGGCAAGGATTACCACACCAAGCGCGTGCTGGTGGTCGACGGCGACGGGGTCACCGTCGAGAACAGCGCGTTTTCCGGCAATGTCTCGATGCATATCGACGTGCAGAACGGCGACCGTTTCAGCCTCGACAGCAGCGCTTTCGAGGGCGGCTTCTACCAGGTCCGCATTGTCGGCGGCGATGACGCCACGGTGACCGGCAGCCATTTCCGCAATTC